>JAFECO010000018.1 GCA_018242085.1 Pseudomonadota bacterium | reverse complement strand
CGACACCGGCATGGTTGACGGAAAGTAAAGCGTCACGGTCAGGCCGCCGCCTTGATTGTTCTTCAGCGCGATCTTGCCGCCATGCAGGCGCACCAAACCGTCGGCCAGCGCCAGGCCCAAACCCGTGCCGCCCGCTTCGCGGTCGAAACGATTGTCGATCTGGGAAAACGGCTCCAGAACCTGCGCCAGCTTCTCTTCGGGTATTCCCGGACCATTATCCGCGACGGAGATTTCCAGCCCGCCTTGGGAAAGGCCTGCGCAGGAAATCACGATATGGCCGCCCTCCGGCGTGAACTTGATCGCGTTGGAGAGAAGATTCAGCAACATCTGGCGGAAGGCGCGCTCGTCCGCCATCACCAGGGGCGCGGCGGACATGCCTTCGGTCTCCAAGGTCTGGCGCTTCTGCAGCGCGCGCGGCCCCATCAGCCGGACAACGCCGTCCACGATATCGCGAGGGTCGACCCATCGGGGTTCGATCTCCATGCGGCCGGATTCGATCTTGGCCACGTCCAGCATGTCGTTGATCAAGGACAGGAGATGGGCGCCCGACGCATGAAT
Organism: Pseudomonadota bacterium; assembly: GCA_018242085.1. GTDB lineage: Bacteria > Pseudomonadota > Alphaproteobacteria > Micropepsales > Micropepsaceae > Rhizomicrobium. Next base: position 11,581 of record JAFECO010000018.1, on the reverse strand, counting down.
GTCCTTGGCGTAATCGGAATAGCGGTCGAGCTGATCGGGGCCCATGCTCTGATGGGCGATGATTTCGGAAAAGCCCAGAATGGCGTTCAAGGGCGTTCGAAGCTCATGGCTCATGTTCGCCAGGAACGCGGTCTTGGAGGCGTTGGCGGTTTCGGCCTCATAGCGCTTATGCAATGCATCGTCGCGGGCAACCCTGAGCGCCGCGGCGAGATCCTCATTGGCAAACCTGGCCGCGATCATGGTCCCCAGTTGGTGATGGGAGGCCCGGCCCATGATCCAGAGATAGCTGGCATAGGCCAGGATCATGGGTGCCATCAGATGGGCCAACGCGCCATTGGCGGTGACGAGCCGCAAAAGCGTCATGCCGCCCTGCACGACCAGCGCCACCGTGAGCAAATGCAGATGCACCGATCTGGCAAAGACGACCGAATAGCTCACCAGCGCCATGAGCATCACGATGAAAAGCTGGTTCACGAAATTGCCCGGCAGCCAGCATAAAAATACGATCGCGCCCCACACGCCGCTGAAGAGCGCCTGGCCGGCAATCAGAAGCCGTTGTACCTGCGGCGCATTGGCTTCGGTCACCAGGCGGTAGCGCCGATAGATGCCGAACGCGATCGCGCCGCTGACCAGTTGAAGCAATTCGACCAGCACCAGGCGCGAGGCCGGGACCGGACCGAACGGGCTGCCGTCGATCGCAAACGCCGGAATGCAGATCGCCGTGAGCAGCGGGTTGAAAATGATCGTCGCCATCAGACTGTCGATGACGATTTGCAGGCGGGCCTGTGCGACGCGCCGGTCTTGGGGTCCGGGAACCGGCGATGTCAGCGCGATTTCTGCCAAAGGAGTCGCAGGCATTGTTTCCACACGCAAAATAGGGGAACAAGCGTTAACAAGGCCTGTCACACAGGAAAACGGTGCGCCAGCCCCCCGGCTTGGCTAAGTTGCTCGAAGATTTGACGATTCGGCCATGCCCAAAAACACTGACGATCTGTTCGCCGCCACAGGTTCCGCTTCCAAAGCCTATACCGCCAAGGACATCGAAGTTCTCGAGGGCCTGGAGCCTGTGCGCCGCCGTCCCGGCATGTATATCGGCGGCACCGATGTCAACGCCCTGCACCATCTGGCCGCCGAGATCCTGGACAATTCCATGGACGAAGCCGTGGCCGGCCATGCCAGCCGCATCGAACTGGAGTTGCGGGCGGATAATGTCCTGATCGTCCGCGACAATGGCCGCGGCATTCCGGTGGACCCCCATCCCAAATTCAAGAACAAGTCGGCGCTGGAAGTGATCATGACCACGCTGCATGCCGGCGGAAAGTTCGACGGTAAAGCCTATGAGACCTCGGGCGGCCTTCATGGCGTGGGCGCTTCGGTGGTCAATGCGCTTTCCGAATGGATGGAAGTCGATGTCGCCCGCGACAAGCGCGGCCACAAGATGCGCTTCGAGCGGGGCCACGCAGTCGGCAAATTGAAAGATCTGGGCGCGGTCAACCGGCGGGGCACCATCACCAGCTTCAAGCCGGACGCCAAGATATTCGGCGATGCGCAATTCTCGCCGGCGCGGCTGCACCGCATGGCCAAGTCCAAAGCCTATCTGTTCCGGGGCGTGGAGATCCGCTGGATTTGCGATCCCTCCCTGATCAAGGACGAGACGCCGGCCGAAGACACGCTGAAATTCCCCGGCGGCCTGCTCGACTTCCTCAAGGGCGAGATCGGCAAATCCAACACCATCAACAGTCGCGACTTCGCCGGACGCACCGAAAATCGCGACGGCCGCGGCGCGGTGGAATGGGCCGTGTCCTGGACGCCGGCGATCGATCCTTTCGTCCGCTCCTATTGCAACACCATTCCCACGCCCCAGGGCGGCACCCATGAACAGGGCCTGCGCAACGCTCTCACCAAGGCGCTGCGGGCCCATGGCGAGCGCGCCAACAACCGCAAAACCGCCCTGATCACGGCGGACGATGTGATGGAAGGCGCTTGCGCCGTGCTGTCGGTGTTTATCCGCGAACCGGAATTCCAGGGCCAGACCAAAGACAAGCTCTCAAGCCCCGACGCCCAGCGCCTGGTCGAAACCGTGGTGCGCGATCATTTCGATCATTGGCTGGCGGAAAGCCCCGCCGAGGCCGCCAAGCTGCTGGATTTCGTGATCGACCAGGCAGAAGACCGTTTGCGCAAGCGGCAGGAAAAGGAAGTCTCGCGCAAGGCCGCCACCCGCAAGCTGCGCCTGCCCGGCAAGCTGGCCGATTGCACCCGCGATGCCGCCGAGGGCACCGAGATTTTCCTGGTCGAGGGCGATTCCGCCGGCGGCAGCGCCAAGCAGGCGCGCGACCGCGCCACACAGGCGATCCTGCCTCTGCGCGGCAAGATCCTCAACGTGGCCAGCGCGGGGGCGGGCAAACTGCAGCAGAACCAGGAACTGTCCGATCTGGTGCAGGCGCTGGGCTGCGGCACGGGCGCAAAATACCGGGAAGACGATCTGCGCTACGAAAAAATCATCGTGATGACGGACGCCGATGTCGACGGCGCCCATATCGCCTCCCTGCTCCTCACCTTCTTCTATCGCGAGATGCCGCAGTTGATCACCGGCGGCCACCTTTATCTCGCCATGCCGCCGCTCTACCGCCTGGCCCAGGGCGCCAAGACCATTTACGCCCGCGACGATGCCGACCGCGAACGTCTGCTCAAAAGCGAGTTCCGCGCCAATGCCAAGGTGGAAATTTCCCGCTTCAAGGGGCTGGGCGAAATGATGCCTCAGCAATTGAAGGAAACCACCATGCGGCCCGGCAACCGTACCCTTATTCAAGTTCAAGTCGCGGACGGCGAGGAAGCCGACGACATGGTGGAGCGGCTGATGGGCAAGAAGGCCGAGCTGCGTTTCCAGTTCATCCAGGAAAACGCCGCTTTCGCCACCGCCGTGGACGTCTAGTCGATCCTGAGCTTGGCGGTGAGTTCGATGGCATCCCCCAATTGCGACGGCGTGCCCAGCGCCCCGCGCGCCTTGCGCAGCACCTCGCCGCCCGGCGGCAAGCCGTAGCGCAGTTCGGTTACTTGCAGAGTGAAAGGCGTTATCCGCTTCTGCGTGAGTGTCAGGATGGCGTCGCGGCAACCGGGAGACGCGCAATTGACCAGCAGAGGACGCGCGGAGCCGCCAAGCGGAATGGATTTTCCGTCCAGCGCGATCCGCGACAGGCCGGCATCAGCCGGCACCGTCAGCGTCATCGCGTCCGCGGCTTCCGATCCATGCAATTTGAGGACGATGTCGGTTCCGCTGCGGGATATCTCGGCGGTGGGCAATGGGAAGCGCGGCGGCCCGGCATCGGCGACATACCCTTTTCGGTCAGCGTTTCCTGCCACGCTTTCGGGGGATCGGGAGAAGGACGCCGCCGCGCGAATGGCGTCCGGCAGGCGCCGGACCGGATCGGCCGCCCAAATGGCGCGGCCATCCGCTTCGACATAGCGAAGATTCAGTCTTTGCGGATGCTGGGAATCAAACGCCGGCACGAAACCGGCCGCGATCATGGCCATCAAACTCAATGCGCCACAAATAACGGCCTGTCGATGGCTGGCGCGAAGCAAAGGCAGCACCGTCAACAGTCCCATCGCCGCCGGCACCGTGAAAAGCGGGGTAACGCCAAGCCCCATCAAGGGTTCGGCTTGCGCGGTCAGCTGTATCCAAACCAGCATCGCCGCCAGGGCGGGCGCCCATCCGATGCCGAACGGCAGGGTCACCGCGGCGACCAGCGCGGGAAAAAGGAAATACGGACTGAGGCCCGGCAGAAACCAGGCCGCCGCCACCGCAAAACCGCCAAACCACAGCCAGCTTGCCGTCAGCGTGGCGCGGCGCGCCGCCAAGAGCGCCAAGGTCCAGACGCCCAAGCCAAGCGCAAGACGCAGCATCAAGGGCTGCGCATAGGAAGGATCGGCAGAACCGGAAATCCATGCCGCGAGCGCCTTCAACCCGAAGCCAAGCGCGACCGCCCCAATCAGAAAAACCGGCGGCATCAGCAAGCCGGCGGAGGTTGGCGGACGCCGCCAACCCACCAGGGCGATCATCGCGAACGCCAGCAAGGAAAGCGGCAATGCCCAGCCCGCATCCAGGCGCGGCAGCCAGACACCCATCACATCGAGATAGATGGCGTTGCCGCTCTTCAGGGCATCGAGATCCTGCGCCGCCAGGGCGCGCGTCAAAGACAACACGGCATCGCCGCTGCCCTGCAAGCTGCGCGGATCCAGATTCGCAACCGTGTCCAGCGCGGTGTGGTAATGGGCGACATCGCCCAGAAAAGCAAAATTATATCCCGCGATGCCGGCGCCCAGGAATGGCGTCAGATCGGTATCGTTGGGCAAGAATTTGTAGATCTCGCCATACAGGGAACTGGTGGCAAGGCGCGGCGCATGGCGCGCATAAAGATCGACCAGGGCTCTGTCGCCAGGACTGGTCTGAAACAAAAGGCTCTGGCCTTTGGAACCGCGCGCTTCGACATTGATGACGATCCCGGCCCGACCCCGCCAATGCGCATCGTCCACAAAAGCGGCGGCGCCCAGCAATCCGGCTTCCTCGCCATCAGTGAACAGCGCGATGATGGGATGGCGCGATTTGACCGGTGACGCCTTCAGCGCACGAATGATTTCCAGCACGGTTGCGACACCGGAACCGTCATCGCCCGCCCCCGGCCCCGCGGGAACCGAATCCAGATGCGCCATCAGAATGATCGCCTTGCCGCTGCCGGAGACCACCTCGGCGATCAGATCGGCGATGTCGGCGCAGGTGACGGCGGACCAGCGCGGCTCGCTGAAACATTGGCGTTTCTGAAGGACCGTCACGGGAATCTGCTGGGCTTCCAGTTCCCGGCGCACGCGCGCATGCATCGCCGCATTTTCCACGGACCCGACCGGATGCGGACGGGCCGTGTCTTGGATGCGGTTCAACACCGTTTGGGCGCGGGCGGCGGAAAATTGTTCAGGCGCTATGCCGGGACCGCGCGGCCGAGGACCGCTCTGGACATAGGCCGCCAGAAGCCAGATCCCGACGGCCGCCAAGGCCCAGATCCCGTTGCGCGCGCTCATATGGCACCTTCCCCGCCGAGAGGCTGACGCCAAAGCACGGGGGCATGCAACCGGAACAGTTTGTCCGGCGCCCGCCCTTTCTTGGGTCTGTGAAGAAGGGGAAGCCCGGCGCTTCCTCTCAAGCGGGGCGCCGGCTCGTGGGATAACCCCTCCGGGTTTATTGACTTTCTGAAGTTTCTTCCTATTTTGCGCTGCATCAGAGCGGGCGGCCAATCCGGGCGGCCAGGCTTGGGCGCGATGGACGCGCCCCTTATCAGGAGCGTGCTACGACCCAAGTGACGATTTCCGGCGCGGAAGCCGGAACAGATGAAGCTGCGAACACACCTTCATCCCCTACCCCCTCCTCGCCGGTCTCGACCGGTTTTGATGGCCTGGGGCTTTCTCCCGATATCCTCAAGGCGGTGGCCGATACCGGCTATACGGCGCCCACGCCCATCCAGGCGCAGGGTATTCCGATCGTGCTGGAACGGCGCGACCTGATCGGCATCGCCCAGACCGGGACCGGCAAGACCGCCAGTTTCACCCTGCCCATGATCGAGATGCTGGCGCGGGGCCGTTCCAAGGCCCGCATGCCGCGCGCGCTGGTGCTGGAGCCCACTCGCGAGCTGGCCGACCAGGTGGCGGAAAGCTTCAACCGCTACAGCAAATATTCCAAGCTCAGCCATGCGCTCCTGATCGGCGGCGTCTCGATGGACGACCAGGTCAAGAAGCTGGACCGGGGCGTCGATGTGCTGATCGCCACCCCTGGACGCCTGCTGGATCATTTCGAGCGCGGACGGCTGATGCTGTCGCAGACCAACATCCTGGTGATCGACGAAGCCGACCGCATGCTGGACATGGGCTTCATCCCGGATGTCGAGCGCATCTGCAAATTGCTGCCCTTCACCCGCCAGACCCTGTTCTATTCAGCGACCATGCCGCCGGAGATCCAGCGCCTCACCGATCAGTTCCTGCACAATCCCGCCAGGGTCGAGGTCGCCCGCCCCGCCACCACCGCCACCAACATCACCCAGGAGCTGGTGGAAATTCCGGCCAATGACTGGGCCAAGCGCGAAGCCTTGCGCCGCCTGATCCGCGAAGCCGAGCCCACCCTGAACAACGCCATCGTCTTCTGCAACCGCAAGCGCGATGTCGATGTCGTGGCCAAGTCGCTGGTCAAGCACGGCTTCGATGCGGCGCCGATTCATGGCGATCTCGATCAGTCCCTTCGCACCAAGACCCTGGAACGCTTCCGGGCCGGTGAACTCAAGATTCTGGTGGCCAGCGATGTGGCCGCGCGCGGGCTGGACGTGCCCGCGGTCAGCCATGTCTTCAATTTCGACGTGCCGATCCATGCCGACGATTATGTCCACCGCATCGGCCGCACCGGCCGCGCCGGGCGCAGCGGGCAGGCCTATATGCTGACCACGCCGCGCGACGCCAAATATGTGGAGTTCATCGAAAAGCTCACCGGCAACAAGTTGCCGCGCCGGCAAATGACCGACATCGAAGTGCGCGAGGATCGCGGCCCGCGCCGCGATGACCGGCGCGGCGGACGCGATCGCGGCCGGGGCGGCAAACCTCATCGCGACCGCCGTCCAGCCGACGGCAAATTCCACGAACATGTCGCGGCCACCGAACCGGCCCGCGAAGTGCCGGTGGAATCAAGCCTGCCCACGCCCGCCGTTCTGGATGCGCCCCGGCCCGAACGGCCCCAATCCCATGGGCAGAAATCGCATGGCCAACGGCCGCATGGCGAAAAGAAGGCCGCGCACAAGCCGCAAGCGAACCGGCCGGCGGACAAGGAGCCGGTGGACCATAGCCAGCTTCCCGCCTTCCTGTTCCGCAAGGTGCCCTTGGCAAAACGCGAGCCCCAGCAATAGCGGTTCACCAGTTTGGGGTACTAGAAAAAGGCGGAAAAGCGCCTTTCTCTGGAGTCTGGTTTAACCGTTTCTTACAGACCCCAAGGCCAAACTCCCCACATGCCCCAACACTGCAGATGGGGGTGGGGGATGTTGTGTTGAAGCCCGACCGTGAACAGTCGCTTGCCCAAACCGCACTCGACCTGATGGGCGAATGCGGCGTTGTGCCCACGCCTGACAATTTCGAAATATTCTACGCCCATGCCAGCGGCGAGATTTCGGCCGTCAGCCACGCCATCGGCGAAATGCTGGCGCACAAGAAGCCCTTCACGCCCGAAATCCTGCGCGAGCTGCGCGCCCAGACCAAAGCCGCCGCCGCGATGGAACAGGTCGGCGAAGGCATGAATTCGGTCATCGCCAGCGTGATGGGCCGCTTGAATGACGCGGGCCGCGACGCCGGCCATTACAGCAGCAAACTGTCGGCCGCCACCGGCGAACTGGATACCGACCAGTCGCCCGACGATCTGCGCAAGCTGGTGAACAGCCTGCTCGCCGCGACGCGGGAAATGGAAAACCGCACCAGCAGCCTTGAGAAGGAGCTGCAGAAATCCTCCGATCAGGTCAACGACCTGCGCAACAAGCTGGAGGATGTGCACAGGGAAGCGCTCACCGATCCTCTCACCGGCATTTCCAATCGCAAGGCGTTCGACAATGCGCTGGCGGCGGCCGAGGCCGCGATGGCCGAAGGCGACGATCCGGTTTCCGTCATCCTGTGCGACATCGACCATTTCAAGAAATTCAACGACAATTGGGGTCATCAAACCGGCGACCAGGTCTTGCGCCTGGTGGCGAGCTGCCTTTCGGAGAATGTCAAAGGCCGCGACACGGCGGCGCGCTATGGCGGCGAGGAATTCGGCGTGGTGTTGCGCGGAACCGCATTGCGCGACGCCATGCGGATCGCCGAACAGATCCGTCATGCCGTGGAAGCCCGCAGGCTGGTGAAGAAATCCACCGGCGACGTGCTGGGCACCATCACCATTTCCATCGGCGTCGCCCAGTTCGTGCCCAAGGAAAAAGCCGAAACCGTCGTGCGCCGGGCCGATGCCTGCCTCTATGGCGCCAAACAGAATGGCCGCAATCTGGTGATCTCCGAAAAAGATCCCCGCATGGCGCCGCTTTCCACCAACGCGGCTTGATGTATCCTTCTGTGATCTGAAGCCAGGCACCGGCTTTCTTCCCCCGCGCGGCGGAGCCGCTGGCGGGGGAGTTCGCTAGCGACAGCGTGGCGAACGGCCGCTAGCGGGCTTGCCCGCGTGGCGGACAGATGGGGGAGACATGCGCAAAGACTTCGACCGTTGCTATGTGACGACGCGAAATGGCGTCGCGATCCTGACCTTGAACGATCCGCAGACCGTCAACGCGGCGTCGCTGCGGATGATGCAGGGCTGTCTCAAGGCGATGGATGCGATCGAGGCCGCCCCCGAATTGCGCGCGATCATCCTGACCGGAGAAGGCCGGGGCTTTTGCTCCGGCGCAAATCTGATCGAGCCTCCGCCCGAAGGCGCCGATCTGGGCGACACGCTGGAGCGCACATATCATCCTTTTCTACGCCGGCTGCGCGACAGCAAGCGTCCCATCGTCACCGCCATGAACGGTCCGGCTGCCGGAGTCGGCATGAGCCTGGCCTTGATGGGCGATCTGGTGGTCGCGGCACGCTCGGCCTTTTTCGCGCTGGGGTTTACCCGGCTGGGACTGGTTCCCGATGGCGGCGCGACCTGGCTCCTGCCGCGCCTGATCGGGTTGGCGCGCTCCCGCGAACTGGCGCTTCTGGGCGACCGGCTGCCGGCCGAGAAGGCGCAAGCCTGGGGGTTGATCCACAAGGCCGTGGATGACGAGAGCGTGCTGGATGAAGCCTTGGTGCTGGCGCTGCGCCTGTCGCGGGGCCCCAAGGCTCTGGCCCTGACCCGCAAGCTGTTCTGGGAAAGCTGCAGCCATACATTCGAAGAACAGCTGAAACAGGAGCAAGCGGCTCAACGCGCCGCCGGAGCCACAAGCGATTTCCGCGAAGGCCTGGCCGCGTTCTTTGAAAAGCGCGATCCGGAGTTCCGCGGAGAATAGCGGCCGCTAGGCTTTGCGCTTCCGGACCGCTTTCACCTTCGGGTCACCACGCTTCTTTTTCGCGGTCGGCGATTGCAGTGCCACTGCAAAGGCGGCACGTGCCCATTGCGCCAATTCGTCCGGATCGTCATAGAGCCGGTCCGGCAATTCGTAATAGGAGGTGAGAACGCCTTCTGCATTCTTGAACTTGTAAAAAAGCGGCCCGGCGCCTTCGGCAATGAAGGCCTGGCGGCTTTCCTCGCTGGTCTTGAAGTAAAGCCGGTCCTCATGAACGATCGCGAACATCAAGCCGTCGCGGAACAGGCCCTCGCCGCCGAACATGCGGCGCACCACGATCCTGCCGAAGGGCGCGAACAGATCGTCGAAGCGATCCGGATCGCCCTTCGCCGCCATCAATCGGCCTTGGCCGGGGTGATGGAAACGGATTCGCCGCAACCGCAGGAAGCCGTCTCGTTCGGGTTGCGGAAGGTGAAGCGCGAACCCAGCTTGGTGGTCTCGTAATCCATCTCGGTTCCGATCAGGAACATGATGGCCTTGGGCTCGATGAAGATCTTCACGCCCTGGTCTTCCATCACCTCGTCCAGCGGCTTGGTCTCTTCGGCATAATTCATGGTGTAGCTCATGCCGGCGCAGCCGCCATTGGTGACGCCCACGCGCACGCCAAGATATTTGCCTTCCGCATCCGCCATGATCTGGCGCAGGCGGCTGGCGGCCGCTTCGGTCAAGCGCACGGGCTTGGGGCGTTCCCTCCTGGGACGGGTGACTTGCGGATTATCCATGGGCTTATCCATCAGAACATGTTCAGTTCGAGCTTGGCTTCTTCGCTCATGCGTTCGGGCGTCCAGGGCGGATCGAAGGTCATGTTGACTGTGACCTGGCCGATCCCTTCCACCTGCTCCAGCGCGGCCTTGACGTTGCCGGGCATCTCACCCGCCACCGGGCAGTTGGGCGCGGTCAGCGTCATGTCCACCGCGACATCCTTGTTGTCGGCCACATCCACTTTATAGATCAGGCCAAGCTCATAGATATCGACGGGGATTTCCGGGTCGTAGACCGTCTTGAGCGCGACCACCAGCTTGGAGGTGAATTCATCAAGCTCTTGAGGCGTGAGCGCGGATTGCACGGCCAACTCGCTCATGCGGCGCTCCCGTCGGTGGCGCCCTCGTCCACGGCATTTTTAAATGTATGCCAGGCCAGGGTGGCGCATTTCACCCGCATGGGAAATTCGGACAGGCCCGACATCACATCCAGATATTCCCGGTCGTCCGGTGACAGATCGGGCGCGTCTTCGCCCTTCACCAGATGCAGGAACCCGTCCATCAGCTTTTGCGCTTCCGCCTGGGTGCGCCCCGCCAGCATTTCGGTCATCATCGATGCCGACGCCTGGCTGATGGCGCAGCCCTTGCCCTGAAACTTGATATCGGCAACGCGGCCGTCCGCATCCAGCGTCAGCATGATGGTGACGCGGTCGCCGCACAGCGGATTGTAACCATCGGCCTTATGGGTCGCCTTGTCCAAGGCACCGAAATGGCGCGGATGCCGCGAATGGTCGAGGATCACTTCCTGGTATAGCTCGCGAAGCGACTGGTCCATGACTAACCCAAAATCTCCCGCGCTTTGCCGAGGCCCGCCACCAGCGCATCCACATCGGCGCGGGTGTTGTACAGTCCGAAACTGGCCCGGCTGGTCGACGCCACACCGAACCGTTCCATCAAAGGCTGGGCGCAATGATGCCCGGCTCGCACCGCCACGCCCTCACGATCCAATATGGTGGCGAGGTCGTGGGCATGCATCCCCTCGGCTTCAAAAGAAATGATCGCGCCCTTGCCCGGCGCGTCACCGATCACCCGCAACCAGTTGAAGTCGCGCAGTCTTTCGCGGGCATAGGCCAAGAGGTCATGCTCATGGGCTTTGACCGCTGCCCGGTCCAGGGCCATCAGATAGTCCATCGCCGCCGCCAGCCCCACGGATTCGATGATCGGCGGGGTTCCCGCCTCGAACCGCGCCGGCGGATCGGCGTAGGTGACGATGTCACGGGACACTTCGCGGATCATTTCGCCGCCGCCATTGAAAGGTTGCATCGCCTTCAGATGCGCCCGCTTGGCATAAAGCGCGCCGATGCCGGTGGGTCCATAAATCTTGTGGCCGGTCAGAGCATAGAAATCGATGTCCAGCGCTTGAACATCGATGATCTCATGAACGGCGCCCTGGCAGCCATCCGCCAGCACCGGCACGCCTTTGGCATGAGCGCGGGCGACGATCTGCTGCAGCGGAGTTACCGTCCCCAGCACATTCGACATATGCGTGATGGCGACCAGCTTGGTCTTGGATCCGATGGCGGCATCCACCGCTTCGATATCCAGACTGCCGTCATCGCGGACGTCCACCCATTTGAGTGCCGCGCCATGACGTTCGCGCAGGAAATGCCAGGGCACGATGTTGGAGTGATGCTCCATCACCGACAGCACGATCTCATCGCCGGGCTGGATGCGCGGCGCCAGGAAACCATAGGAAACCAGATTGATGGCTTCGGTGCCGCCCTTGGTGAA
>JAFECO010000189.1 GCA_018242085.1 Pseudomonadota bacterium | reverse complement strand
AGAGTTGCTGGAACACTTCCTTCAGCACCCAGGTGGTGACCTGTTCGCAGCGGCCGATGGTGTGGTCGCCGTCCATCAGCACTTCCGGCTCGACGATGGGGACGATGCCGTTTTCCTGGGCCAGCGCCGCATAACGGGCCAGGGCCTGAGCGTTGGCGTTGATGCAATTATAGGTGGGAATGTCGGCGCTGATGTCGATCACGGCCCGCCATTTGGCGAAGCGGGCGCCCAGCTTGTGATATTCCTGGAAACGTTCGCGCAGGCCATCCAGGCCTTCGGTGACGACTTCTCCGGGCGCGCCCGCCAGCGGCTTGGCGCCGGCATCGACCTTGATGCCGGGAACGGAGCCGGCCGCTTCGATCAGCTTGACCAGCGGGGTGCCGTCCTTGGCCTTCTGGCGAATGGTTTCGTCGAACAGGATGACGCCGGAGATGTGATCCTTCATCGCCACGGCGGTGCGGAACATCATCTCGCGATAGTCGCGGCGGTTCTCTTCGGTGTTCTCGACCCCGATCTTGTCGAAGCGTTTCTTGATCGTGCCGGTGGATTCGTCGGCGGCCAGGATGCCCTTGCCGGGCGCGACCATCTTCTTGGCGATCGCGTTCAACTCGTTCAGATTCATTGTCACCCTCTTGCTTTGGCGGCCTTCAGGGCTTCCACGCCGGGAAGCTCCTTGCCCTCCAGCCATTCTAAGAATGCCCCGCCCGCGGTCGAGACATAAGAAAAATCATCGTCAACACCGGCATGGGCCAGGGCGGCCACGGTATCGCCGCCGCCCGCGACCGACAAAAGGTTCCCCGCCTTGGTCGCTTCGGCCACGGCCTTGGCCGCCGCCACGGTTCCCGCATCGAAGGGGCGGGTCTCGAAGGCGCCGAACGGGCCGTTCCAGACCAGGGTCCGGGTGGTCACCAGGCGGTTCTTGAAGGCCTGGATGCTGGCGGGACCCACGTCCAGCACCATTTCGTCGGCGGCGATTTCGCCAACCGGCACGGTGCGGTGGGCAGCGTCGGCCTTGAATTCCTTGGCCACCACCACATCGGTGGGAAGCAGGATCGCCGCGCCGCTTTCGTTCGCCATGTGAACGACCTTGCGCGCGGTTTCCAGATGATCGGCTTCGTAGAGCGATTTGCCGATACCGATGCCTTCGGCGGCCAGGAAGGTGTTGGCCATGGCGCCGCCGATCACCAGCACTTCGACGCGGGCGACCAGATTCTGCAACAGCTCGATCTTGGTGGAGACTTTCGCCCCGCCCACCACCGCCAGCAGCGGCCGCTCCGGATTGCCCAGCGCCTTCTGCAGGTGGCTCAGTTCCTGTTCCATCGAACGGCCCGCCGCCGACGGCAGGAGATAGGCCAGGCCCGTGGTGGTGGCGTGGGCCCGGTGCGCGGCCGAGAAGGCGTCGTTGACGAAGATGTCGCCCAAAGCCGCGATCTGCTTGGTGAAATCGGGATCGTTCTTTTCCTCGCCCGCATGGAAGCGGGTGTTTTCCAACAGCAGCACGTCGCCGTCTTTCATCGCCTTGACGGCGGCTTCGGCTTTTTCGCCCACGCAATCTTCGGCGAACGCCACGGCACGGCCCACGGCTTTCGACAGCGGCGCCACCACCGGCTTCAGCGACATGGAGGGCACGACTTTGCCCTTGGGACGATCAAAGTGCGACAGCACGATCACTTTGGCGCCCCGCTCCGCCAGGTCGCGGATGGTGGGCGCCTGACGCTCGATGCGGGTGGCATCGGTGACGATGCCATCCTTGAGCGGAACATTGAGGTCGGCGCGCACCAGCACGCGCTTTCCCGTCACCGCCAGATCGTCGAGCGTGTTGTAGTCCATGGCGTTCCTTTTGGCCGCGCCGCTTAAGGCTTAAAGCAGCTTGCCCATCGCAACGGCGGTGTCGCCCATGCGGTTGGAGAAGCCCCATTCATTGTCGTACCAGGTCATGATCGAGACGAAATTGCCGTCCATCACCTTGGTCTGGTCGAGCGCGAAGCTGGACGAAGCCGGATTGTGGTTGAAGTCCACCGACACCAGCTTGTCGTGCACCACGTCCAGGATGCCTTTGAGCGGGCCGGACGCGGCGGCGATGATCGCCTTGTTCACTTCTTCCGCCGTGGTGGCGCGCTTGGCGATGAATTTCAGGTCGACCAGCGAGACATTGGGCGTGGGCACGCGCACCGAGACGCCATCCAGCTTGCCCTTCAGTTCGGGCAGCACCAGGCCGACGGCCTTGGCGGCGCCGGTGGAGGTGGGGATCATCGACACGGCCGCGGCGCGGGCGCGATAGAGATCCTTGTGCATCTGGTCCAGCGAGGGCTGGTCGTTGGTGTAGGAATGCACCGTCGTCATCATGCCTTTTTCGATGCCGATGGCATCGTTCAGCACCTTGGCCACCGGCACCAGGCAGTTGGTGGTGCAGGAGGCGTTGGAGACGATGATGTGATCCTTGGTCAGGGCCTGATGATTGACGCCATAGACCACGGTGATGTCGGCGCCTTCGCCGGGGGCGGACACCAGAACCCGCTTGGCCCCGGCTTCCAGATGCAACGCCGCCTTGTCGCGGGCGGTGAAGATGCCCGTGCATTCCAGGGCGATGTCCACGCCCAGTTCCTTGTGCGGGAGCTTGGCGGGTTCCTTGATGGCGGTGACTTTGATCTTGTGGCCGGCGGCGGTCATGACGTCGCCATCGACGGTGACGGTGGCGGGGAAGCGGCCATGCACGCTGTCATAGCGCAAGAGATGGGCGTTGGTTTCGACGGGGCCCAGATCGTTCACGGCGACGATTTCGATATCGCGGCGGCCGCTTTCGACAATCGCCCGAAGAACCAGACGGCCGATGCGGCCAAAACCGTTAATAGCAACCCGAACCATCGTGAACTCCCCTAACTCCTGTTGAGCGCCTTCTTAGCCGCTTCGACCGCGGCTTCGGGCGAGATATGGAAATGACGGTAAACATCCTTGGCCGGTCCGCTGGAACCGAAGGAATGCATGCCGATGAAGCGGCCGGTGGCGCCGAGATAGCGGTCCCAGCCTTGCTGCACGGCGGCTTCGATGGCGATTTTCACGGTGCCGGGTCCCAAGACTTGGCTACGATATTGTTCGCTCTGTTCCTCGAACAAGGCCCAGCAGGGCATGGAGACTATGCGCGCCGCGATGCCGTCCTTGGCCAAGATGTCGCGGGCCTGGACGGCAATGCCGACTTCCGAGCCGGTGGCGAGGAACGTCACCTGGGCGTTGGCGTCGCCCACCAGTTCATAAGCGCCTTTGGCTGACAGGTTCTCAGCGGTGTGGATGGTGCGCACGGTGGGCACATCCTGGCGCGAGAAGGCGAGCAGGCTGGGGCGCTTGGAATGTCCCAGTGCAATCTGCCAGCACTCGGCCGTTTCCACGCCGTCGGCGGGACGCATCACCAGCAAATTGGGAATGGCGCGCAAGGCCGCCAGATGCTCGACCGGCTGATGGGTGGGACCGTCTTCGCCCACGCCGATGGAATCATGGGTCATCACGAAGATGCTGCGCACGCCCATCAAGGCGGCGAGGCGGATCGACGGGCGGGCATAGTCGGAGAACACCATGAAGGTGCCGCCATAGGGAATGACGCCGCCATGCAGCGCCATGCCGTTCATCGCCGCCGCCATGCCATGCTCGCGGATGCCGTAATGGATGTAGCGGCCGGCGAAATTGCCCGGCGCGATGGCGTCGATATTCTTGGTCTTGGTGTTGTTGGAGGGCGTCAGATCCGCCGAACCGCCGATGGTGAGCGGGGTCGCGCCGTTGATCACTTCCAGCGCTTTTTCCGAATGTTTGCGGGTGCCGGCGCTGGGCTTTTCCGCGCTCATCTTTGCTTTGAGCGCGACAAGACCTTCGCCGACCGCAGCGGGAAGCGCGTCCGCGGTCGATGCGTCGAACTCGGCGGCCTTGGCATGGGCATTCTTGCGATGCATCCAGGCTTGCCAAACGGGCTTTCCCTGATTGCCGATGGCGCGCCATTGGTTCAGCAGATCGTCCGGCACCACGAAAGGCGGGAAATCCCAGCCCAGTTCCTTGCGCGTTCCCGCCACTTCCTCCGCGCCGGGCGCGTCGGAA
Source organism: Pseudomonadota bacterium (assembly GCA_018242085.1). Lineage (GTDB taxonomy): Bacteria > Pseudomonadota > Alphaproteobacteria > Micropepsales > Micropepsaceae > Rhizomicrobium. The sequence goes on along the minus strand of JAFECO010000189.1, from coordinate 346 downwards.
TGGGCCTTTTGCGTGCCCTGGCGGTTCGGCATGCCGAAACCGATGATGGTCTTGCAGGCAATCAGGACCGGCGCCTCGGCGTTCTGGGCCGCGCTCAGCGCGCGGAACACGTCCGCCGCGTCATGGCCGTTGCAGATATCGGTGGTCCAGCCCGCAGCCTTGAAACGGCCGATCATGTCGACGGAAGTCGAAAGCGAGGTTGAGCCGTCGATGGTGATGCTGTTGTCGTCCCAAAGAACGATGAGCTTTTTCAGCTTCAGATGGCCCGCCAGCGAAATCGCTTCGTGGGAAATGCCTTCTTCCAGGTCGCCGTCGGACGCGATCACATAGGTCTTGTGGTCGACCA
>JAFECO010000188.1 GCA_018242085.1 Pseudomonadota bacterium | reverse complement strand
TTGTTGATCTTGTGCGCGCCGGTGTGATTGAGGTCTTCGCGCTTGAGAAATATCTTTGCCCCGCCGAAATGCTCGGTCAGGCGGGGCGCAAAATAGAGCGGGCTTTCACGGCCGACATAATGGGTGAGCAGGCCGTTCAATTCCGCATGGAAGGACGGGTCCTTCTTCGCCGCGTCATAGGCCTTCTCCAGATCCAGCAGCAACGGCATCAAGGTTTCGGCGACGAAGCGCCCGCCGAAAGCGCCGAAATGGCCGTCGGCATCGGGGCCGGTTCGAAAGGAATTGGGCAATGTGTTCACGCGCGCACCGTCTGTTTCGCCGCCGCGACAAAATCCGCGATGCGGTCTGAGCTTTTGACGCCCGGCGCGCTTTCCACGCCGGACGATACGTCCACCATCTTCGCGCCGCTGACGGCGACGGCCCGGCCGATATTCTCCGGGTTCAAGCCGCCAGCCAGAAACCAGGGACGCCCGAAGCTGCGTCCGTTCAGGATCCGCCAGTCGAACGCGGCCCCATGGCCGCCCGGCCGCGACGCGTCGGCGGCAGGCACCGCATCGAACAGAACCATCTCTGCCACATCGTCATAAGCGGAAACCTTGGCCAGGTCGCCCGCTTCCGAGACGGCGATTGCCTTGATGACGGGGATGCCGAAGCGGGCCCGGATCTCAGCCGCCCGCTCCGGCGTCTCCTTGCCATGAAGCTGGAAGAAATCGGGCTTCACCTGGCTGGCGATGGCGGCCAGCGCCGCGTCATTGTCATCGACCACCAGCGCCGCCAGCCTGAGCCGCCCCCGCATCCGCTCGGCCAGCGCCATACCCTGCTCCAGGCTGAGATGGCGGGGACTTTTGGCGAAGAACACCAGGCCGCCGAAATCCGCGCCGGCACGCAGCACCGCGTCGGCGGCGGCGGCCGAATTGATCCCGCAGATTTTGACCTGGACCGGCATGGGAGGGGGCTTATGGGCTTAAAGGCCGCCCGAAATCAAGCAACCCGGAACCGGGCACCCCCGGCCTCAAATAGCGAAGCGGCAGGCCGTCAAAAACTTCAGGAAAAGCCCAGGCTTTGGGCTATGGCGCGGGCCGCTTCGACCGGGTCCGGGGCGGCGGTGATGGGCCGGCCGATGACCAGGATGCTGGCCCCCGCGTCCAGGGCTTCTTTGGGTCCCATCACCCGCTGCTGGTCGCCCAGATCCGCCCCTTTGGGCCGGATGCCGGGCACCACCAGAAGAAAGTCTGGACCCAGCGTGGCCCGCAGGCCCGCAATCTCATGTGCCGAGCAGACCACGCCGTCGAGACCGCTGCTCTGCGTCAGGGTCGCCAGCCGCGCCACCTGATCGGCGGCGGGGCCCCGCTGCCCGACGGCTTCGAGATCCGCGTCGGCAAGGCTGGTGAGCACGGTCACCGCGATCACTTTGGCGTCGGGGTTCACGCCGCGCGCCGCTTCCACTGCCGCCTTCAACATGGCGGGGCCGCCGGCGGCATGGACATTGAGGATGTCCACGCCCAGACCCGCCGCCGCGCGCACAGCGCCTGCCACCGTGTTGGGGATGTCGTGGAATTTCAGGTCCAGGAAAATGGGCAGGCCAATATCGGAGAAGGCCCTGACGCCAGCCGGGCCATGCGCCGAAAAGAATTCCAGGCCCAGCTTGATCCCGCCCACATGCGGCTTCAGCCGCGCGGCCAGCGCGCGCGCATATTCCAGATCGGTGGTGTCGATGGCGACGAAGACGGGATTGGAACGCATGAATGCCGCGCGCGAAGGATTAAAGACCTGGATGTCCTTAAGGCTTCGGCGTACCGCCATTCAAGCGTTCGCGCAATTCCTTGCCGGTGCGGAAAAACGGCGCGCGCTTTTCGCCCACCGAAACCGGCTCGCCCGTGCGCGGATTACGCCCCATTCGTGACGGCCGCACCTTGACGGAAAAAGCGCCAAACCCCCGCAACTCCACGCGATGGCCTTCGGCCAGCGCCTTGGTGATGCTGTCGAGCATGGTCGTGACGATCCGCTCCACGTCGCGGTGGTAAAGATGCGGATATCGCGCGGTCAGCCGCGCCACCAATTCAGACTTTATCATCCCAGCCCCTACGGGACATTACCGGTCGTGTAACGCCGTCCGGCCCCGTTAAATTGTCAGAGGGGCAAAGGCGCGTCAACGGGAAGCGTCTGAAAATTCAGGCATTTTTTGCCTTCCCGTTAAGCCTGTTGACGGGTTCCGGCGATGCCCAAGCCTGGTCTGGCCGCTATTCCAGCAGGCCGCTAGGCTCCCTCCTCATTTACCGGAACGGCCATGAGTCACGACGCCCCATTGGAAGCTCGGGAGCATAGCGAGCACGCCGAACATGCCGCCCATGCGCGGGACCCCTTTATTTCCAAGGTCTCCATCACCGTGGCGGTCCTGGCCGTGCTGGCCGCCACCGCCGGCAGCCTGGAAACGGTCGAAGGCGGGCAGGCAATCACCGAATCGTCGGAAGCCGTCCTGGCTCAGGACCAGGCCACCGACGCCTGGAACGAGTATCAGGCCGATAGCCTCAAACGGCACATGTACGACATCGCAGCCGAAAACGGCCTGGCCCATTTCAAGGACGACAGCGTGGCGGAGCAGGACGCCCAAGCCAAAGCCCGGACCAAGGCCGTGGAGGCCGAGAAGGAACGGGACGCCAAGCGGATGCAAAGCGCCCGCCATGAAAGCCGCCATCATTGGCTGACCGGCGCCGCGACCTTGATCGAAATCGGGATCGCGCTCTCCACCGTGGCCATCATCACGCGCCGCCAGGCCTTCTGGCTGGGCGCCTTGGGGCTGGGTGCGACGGGCATGGCCCTCTTCACTGTCGCTTATGCGGGCTGAGAACCGGAATGCGTAAAGCGCAGACCTGAAGACAGGCGTGCATCGCTATATTGGCGGCGCACCATCAAGGCATTTCCGGTGAGCGGCACTTCCCTTTCCTTTCGCGATCTTTTGCTGGCCTTGGGCGTGGTGTTCGTCTGGGGCACCAATTTCGTCGTCATCCGGCTGGGCCTGAACGCCCTGCCGCCGCTGCTGTTCGCCGCGCTGCGCTTCACCTTCGTGCTGCTGCCGATGGTGTTCTTTTTGCCCAAGCCGAAAGTGCCTTTCGCCAATCTCATCATCTATGGCCTGGCCCTTGGGCTGGGCCAGTTCGGCCTTCTGTTCATCGCCATGAACGGATTTATCTCCCCGGGTCTCGCCTCGCTGGTGGTGCAGATGCAGGTCTTCTTCACCATCGGCCTGTCGATGCTGCGCACCGGCGAACGGCTGAAGCCCTTCCAGCTTGCCGCCTTCGCCTTGGCCATCGCCGGAATGGCCGTGATCATCGCCCATAACGGCCAAAGCGCCACTGTCGCCGGCGTGCTGCTGGTCGTGGGCGCCGCGGCGGGCTGGTCGATTGCCAATCAATGCTCGAAAGAAGCGGGCAAGGTGAACGCCCTCGCCTATGTGGTCTGGGCCAGCCTGTTTTCCCTTCCGCCGCTTTATCTTCTGTCGCTCTGGCGCGAAGGCTTGCCGGCCATTGTCGCCGGGCTGAGCCACGCCACCCCCGCCACCTGGGCCGTGATCCTGTGGCAGAGCGTGGGCAACACCATGTTCGGTTATGGCGTCTGGGCCTGGCTTCTGGCGCGCTATCCCGCCGCCACCGTATCGCCCATGACCTTGCTGGTGCCGGTGTTCGGCATGGGCGCCTCAGCCCTGGTGTTGGGCGAGCCCTTGGAAAGCTGGAAGATCCTGGCGGGGCTTTTGGTTTTGAGCGGGCTCGCCCTGAACCTGTTCTGGGCGAGGCGCAAGCCCAAGCTGATCCCCGTGCCGGAGCAGAGCGCTTCGTAATCCGTCAAACCAGGCAAGCAAAAGGGCGCGCCTCTTGTCGAGACGCGCCCCGGTCCTGTCGGACAATGCGTCAGCGCGCCTTGCGCTTGGCCTTGCGGGCGCCCTTCTTGGCGGCCTTCTTCGCCTTCTTGGCGGGCTTCTTCGCGGCCTTCTTGGCCTTCTTCACGGCGGCCTTGGCCGGCGCGGCCTTGGCGGCCTTGCGCTTGGCTTTGCGCTTCTTCTTAGCCTTCGGGGCCGGCGCCTCGCCGGTAAACATGCGGACCACCGCGTCTTCCAATTCATTGGCCCGCTGGGCCAGCACGCTCTTCTTCTTCGCAGCCATAAAACGCTCCTCGGTTGAAAATGCACACAAGCATGATTCTGTGTGCGAACAAATGAACGGTTAATTTGTTCTGTGCCTTTCAGAGCACAACGCGCGCGGCGGGTAAAGAAAAAGGGCGCGCGAAGATCGCGCGCCCTCGTTCCGAGATTGCTTTGAGACTGCCGCGCCGGGCTTACGCCCGGCTTGGCGTTCGGCGGGCGAAAGGTCCGCAGGACCTTTCGCTGCTCCGCCTCACTCGTCTTTCTTCGTCTTCTTCTTGAGCGCCGCGCCCAGGATATCGCCCA
>JAFECO010000187.1 GCA_018242085.1 Pseudomonadota bacterium | reverse complement strand
GCCACCATCCGGATCAAGAACGGCGTTTATGTCGATGAAAACGGCACGTTGGCGGGGTCGGCGCTGGACATGCGCCAGGCCGTGCGCAATGCCATGGCCCATCTGGGCGTCGATCTTTACCAGGCATCGATCATGGCCAGCGCCGCGCCGGCCCGTTTCCTGGGCCTGGGGCATGAATATGGCGCGATCGCCAAAGGCCTCCGCGCCAGTTTCGTGATCGCGGACGACGACCTGAATGTCCGCGAAACCTGGATCGATGGCGTCGCCGCGATTTAGGGGAGCATGATCACGCGGCGCTCCGCCGAAGAACGCCGCGCCGCTTCGATGATCGCGAGCCCGGCCACCGCATCCGACGGATCCACCGGCAATGGCGCGCCATCCCGCAGCGCCCGCGCCATGCCCGCATAAAATTCCTGATAGGCGCCCGGCACGCTGGGAACGGTCCGCCGGGTGCTGCCGTCACTCAGAATGCCCCAATGATCCGGCGGATCCTCGCCCCAACCGCTGCCACCGGGCCGTCCACCGGCCCGCAACGCGGCTTCCTGCACATCGCCATGCTGCTTCACGAAGGCGCCGCGATCGCCCATCACCCGCATCCGCGCGCCCGTCTCAGCCGCCAGGCAACTGGCCCATAGATGCGAATGCACGCCGTTCTGATGGGTCAATGCGACAAAGACATCGTCGTCGGTTCCCGCACCGGCGCGCCTGATATCGACCTCCGCATAGACCTCGCGCACCGGCCCGAACAGATGAAGCGCCTGGTCGATCAGATGGCTGCCGATATCATAGAGAAGACCGCCCGCCTCCTCCGGCGCCGGGCGTTCCTTCCAGCCGCCTTTGGGCTCCGGCCGCCAGCGTTCCAGGCGCGATTCAAAGCGCAGCACGCGGCCCAATTCGCCGCGATCCAGCAATCCCATCAACGTGCGGCATTCGCTGTCCCAGCGCCGGATATGATAGGCGCTGACGATCAGCGCCTTCTCGCGCGCCCTGGCGATCACCTGGCGCGCTTCGGCCGCCGTCGGCGCGAAAGGCTTGTCGATCACCACGGGAAGACCGGCATCCAGCGCGGCCAAGGCCAGCTTCACATGGCTACGGTTGGGGGTGGAGATCACCACCAGATCGTGATCGGCCGCATTTGCCCAAAGCTGGTCCGGATCGCCCGCCACCCGCACGCCCGGATAATCGCGCAAGGCCTGGGCCTGGCGCTCCGCATTGCCGGTCACCACCGTCGCCAGCTTGAGGCCGGACGTGGCCGCGATCAGGGGGGCGTGAAAAAAAGCTCCGCCAAGGCCAAAGCCAATCAGCGCGACTCGAATTTCGGTTGACGGCATAGCCCCACGACCAAAAGAAAACCGGCCCGGATCGGACGATCCGGGCCGGTTCAGGATACTATCCCCGCTTGCTCAGGCGGAAATTTTCTTCAAGGCACCCGCCATGCTGTCGAGCGCGGCCTTCAAGGTCGTGCGCGACGTGGCCAGGTTCATGCGGATGAAATTCTCGCCGCCCTTGCCGTAATTGGTGCCCGAATTCATGGCCACGGCGGCATTCTGGGCGAACCACAGATTGACCATGTCCGCCGACGTCACCTTCTTGGGCATGCCGGTGGCGGGGTTGACGGGCGGGCTCTTGTTCATGTCGTCCGCCATCTTCTGGGCATTGATCTTGTTCGCCACCGCCGAGACATCGATCCAGGCCAGATAAGTGGATTCCGGCTTCTGGCCCACCTTCAGCATGGGAATGTTGGCCTTGATATATTTGTTGGTGAAGTCGTGATTGCCGTCGATATAGGCGACGCATTGATCGAGCCATTCACTGCCGCCGGAATAGGCCGCCTGCTCCGCCAGCATGCCCATGGTGGACAGGTCGGCGTGATTGTTGGCTTGCGTCTTGCGGTAAAGATCCTGGTTGGTCGAGAAGAACCAGGCGCATTTCATGCCCGGCAGCGAGAAGGACTTGCTGCCCGACTTATAGGTGATGCTGTTGTCGACGACCTTTTTGTCGTCGAGAGTGGCGAAGGGCACGTATTTCTGGCCCTTGGAGACGAAGTCGCAATGGATTTCGTCCGACAGCACCACGATATTGTGCTTGAGGCACAATTCGCCGTAACGGGTGAGTTCTTCCTTGGTCCAGGCGCGGCCCACCGGATTTTGCGGATTGCAAAGGATGGAGACCTTGACGTCGGGCGTCATGCGGCGCTCGAAATCGTCCCAATCCATTTCGTAGCGGCCGTTGACGTATTTCATCAGGCTTTCTTCGGCCACCGTGTTGGTGAAGCGGACGTCGCCATAGAAGCCGCTATAGATCGGCGTCGCCATCAAGACTTTGCTGCCGGGCGGGCAAAGCGCCCGCATCGACGCGATGATGCCGGCATGGACGCCGGTGGTGACGCCAAGCTGCTCCGGATTGATGTTCTTGATCCCGTAACGCTTTTCATTCCAGGCGATGATGCCTTTCTTGAAAGCCGTCGGGCCGGGCGAGGCCATGTCGACATAGCCCCAATTCTCATGCTCCATCCGCTTCTTCAGCGCCGCGGTGATGGACGGCGCGCATTTGAAATCCATGTCGGCGGTGGTCATGCCGGCGATGATGCGGCTCATGTGATTGACGCGAACGGGCATGTCCCATTTCACGCTGTCGGTGCCGATGCGGTTGTATGGCGTGTCGAAATCGAATTTTCCCGCCATCGGCGCCGCCGCTGCCGGAGCGCTGGCCGCGATGCTGGCCGCCAAAGGACCAAGGGCAAGAACGCCGCCGCCAAGTCCTGCATTCCTGAGGAACGACCGGCGGTCGTGTCCCTTACGCGAACTCTGTTCCAAGCTAACCTCCCAAATTGTTATGGCCTGGCCTCGAAAGCCGTCCGGTCAGCGCTCCAAACTGCGGAAGCGGCGTTCGGGCGGAGCGACAATAGCGGGTTTCGGGAAGATTGCTTAGTCGTTGCACGAAATTCAGAAATAGCGGCTTGCAGGGCGCGTTTCGCGCTGCTCGGATCATTCCCGAAGTAATATCAGCTACTTATTGAATTTCCGGAGCGGCCAGTTCGTCATGGGCGACCTGCTGCAACGCCGTCGTCACTTCCGGTGCGAAGCCGAAATCGACCGCCGCCTTTTCTTGCGGGCCGAGGGAAAGCGGATCGCGCCCCGTGATCTTGCCGAACACCACCAGCGCTTCGAGATAGGAGCCGAATATGCTGGCGTGATGATTGTCGGAGGCCCAAAGATTGAGCTGGCTGTCCGGAAAGCCCTCATAGGGATTGGAGCCTGCGACTCCGGTGGCGAAAGCGCGATTCCATGCGGTGCCGACCGGAATGACGCCCGTGATAGCGGGGCTGGCCTTGCGCGCTTCCTCATAGCCCTTGGCCACATCCAGCGCCATTTGCGCGATGCCTTTGCCATGCCAAGGCGTGCGGTCGGGATAGGTGAGATCGGCGCAGGACCAGGTGGCGTTCAGATAGATCTTCACGTCGGGATTGCGGGCATGAAACGCCTTGTCGAATTTTTTCGCATATTCGACCACGATCCCCGGATCGCCGGGCCGCCTGGCGTCCAGAGTCGAATAGCTCTGCAGCACCACCACATCCCAGGCGCGGTCCAGCAAAGGCAGCTTTTGCCGGTAGTGATAATCCAGGCCGACGCCGCCCTCCTGCTCCAAGCTGACGTCAAAGTCGAGGCCGGCTTGCCGGGCGAATGTCTTGAAGAGCGCGGGAATGCCGCCGATGGTCTCCTTGTCGGGCGACGCGAGGTCGTGAACTTCGCTGGCGCCATAATCCATGGCGCCGGATTCGGCGCCGGCGGTGAAGCTGTTGCCCACGAACAGGATCGAGGTGGCGGCCTGGGCCTTTCCGCCCAGCACCACCAAGGCCAAACAGGCGGCAATCAGATGTTTCATATGCCCTCACGCCCAAGACGCGCGGGCAATATAGTGCCAGGCCGAGCAGGCGCGATCTTCCCTACGGCATATGGTTACGGCCCGCCCGGTGGCCGAGACAGCAGGGACTATCACCTAAGGTATTGTTTTAGAAGAAAATTTGGTGGGTGATGTAGGAATCGAACCTACGACCCGCTGATTAAGAGTCAGCTGCTCTACCAACTGAGCTAATCACCCACGCCCGCCGGTTCTGAGTGCCGGCAAGGCGGGCCTCTTAGCAGAGGGGTACCCCCCTGTCCAGAAAACCTCGCGCCTCGTCCACATGCCTGGAAAATAACGCCGATCCGGCGATTTCAAGCTGGCTGCGGGGCAGCGCGTCTTGGCTGAGCCCCGCCTCCCCCGCGCCTTGGCCCAGGCTTTCTTCCCCCGCGCGGCGAAGCCGCTGGCGGGGGAAGATGTCCGCTAGCGGGCTTGCCCGCGTGGCGGACAGATGGGGGCCATAAATATGGAATGGATCGATCGCGGCATCGTCTTGTCTTCGCGCAGTTACGGCGAAACCGGCATCATTGCCGATGTGCTGACGCAGGCA
>JAFECO010000186.1 GCA_018242085.1 Pseudomonadota bacterium | reverse complement strand
GGCGGGCTTTGGGACGGCAAGCGGGCCGGCGCCATCGGCGATGCGGCCGCGACCAGCTTTTTCCCGGCCAAGCCTTTGGGCTGCTATGGCGATGGGGGTGCCTGCTTCACCAATGACGATGGGCTCAAGGATTTGCTCCTTTCCATCCGCATGCACGGCCAGGGCAGCGACCGTTATGAGCATGTCCGGATCGGCCTCAACTCGCGGCTGGATACGATCCAGGCGGCGATCCTGATCGAGAAGCTGAAAATCTTCCAGGACGAGATCGACAAGCGCAATGCCGTGGCCCGGCGCTATACCGAGGCCTTCAAAGGCTCAAACCGGATCGTCGCGCCGCATGTGGTGGAAGGGGCGGTATCGACCTGGGCCCAATACACGCTGAAGGTGGAAAACCGCGCCAAATTCCAGGCCGACCTGAAAGCAGCCGGCGTGCCGACCGCGGTCTATTATCCGATCCCGCTGTCGAAGCAGAAGGCCTATGCCCATTACCCCGCCGCACCCACGCCGGTGAGCGAAGCCTTGTCCGGAAAAGTGGTGAGCCTGCCGATGCATCCCTATCTGGATGCGGCCACGCAAGACCGCATCATCGCGGCGGTGCTGGAGAGTGCAGGCTAGAAAGCGCCCTTGCCGGTCGCCACGATCCAGGCGGTCTGGATCAGGATGACGATGTCATACCAGAACGACCAGTTGAGGATGTACCATTCGTCCAGGAACACGCGGCGCTCATAGCTGGTGTCGCTGCGGCCGCTGACCTGCCAGAGGCCGGTCATGCCTGGGCGGGTGCGGACATAGAGCTGGGTCGCGGGACCGTAATAATCGTCGAGTTCCTGCTGCACCACGGGACGGGGCCCCACCAGGCTCATATGTCCCATCAAGACATTCCAGAGCTGAGGCAATTCGTCGAGGCTGGTGCGGCGCAGCCATTTCCCGATATTGGTGACGCGCGGATCGTCGCGCAGTTTGAAGGTGCGGCAATATTCTTCATACAAATCTGGGTTTTCTTCCCGCCACCGTTTCAGCCGCGCATCGGCGTCGGTCACCATGGTGCGGAATTTCAGGCAGTCGAATGGCACGCCATCGCGACCCACCCGCCGATGGGAATACGTCACCTTGCCCGGATCCGCGCGCTTGATGGCGATGGCGATGATCAGGAAGAGGGGAGAAAGCACGACCAGCAGGAATGCGGAAAATACGATATCGAAAAGGCGCTTGACGATGCGTGAAGGGAGCCGCTGCACATTGCTGCGGACCTGCAGCATGAGAATATCGCGGCCGAAGAAATAATTGGTGGTGACACCGGCCAGCGGCAAGCGGTTGATGGACGGTATGATCGCGACGGGAATGTTCACCTCCAGCAGGCGCTGGACGACTTCGGCGAAGTGCGCCGATTGCATGTCTTCCGCCGCCACGATCGCTTCCTTGCAGCCGGCGCTTCCGATGATCTGGGCGATACGCGCCGGATCGGAGGAATGAATGGGCCGGATCGCCGCCATGCTTTGCGGCGCTCTGGTGTCGGGATCCTCGATCACCAGCCAGCGGACATCGAAGCCCAGCGACAGGGACTGTCTCAGCGCGGTGCAGATCTCGGCGGTGCGCTGGTTGATGCCGATCATCGCGGTGGGAATCTGCCAGATATCCAGGCGCGTCATCAGCATGCGCGCGCCCTGGCGCAGGATCGGAAGGAAGATGAGCAGAAACAGCCAGCTCAGCAGGATCGGGGCCAAGGAATAGAGGCCGCGGCCCAGCGCATACATCAACAGATCGGGAATCGCCGTGATCAGGAGCGCGATGGTGGTGCCCTTGGCGCCATCGAAGAAGAGCTGGCGGCGGCTGTAATCGCCCGAAATATAGCGGACCAGGATAAAGGCGGCGCCCAGAAGCGCGAAGACGTTCAGTGGCGTCGTGGGGGCGTGCGGGGTGCGCCCGACGAAAAGGACGATGGTGGGAACACTGGCCCCGGCACGAAACAGCAGATCGGCAAAGAGGAAGCAAAGCCCATCGGCGAATGCCAGGCCCAGAATGCTCAACCAGTAGCGGACATGGCGGGCGCGAGCGGATCGGCGCGACTCGTCGAGAAGATCGGTGGTCCAGATTGTCGTCGTCATCATGCCGCTTGCTGTTCTTTTTCGGCGACCGAGGCTTGAACTATAGGACAAAGCTGATTCCGGCGCCCCGGTCCATGTAAGGTCAATAAATCGTATACTGCGCGCAACTGCTTATCGGTCCGTTACTATGATGCCCGAAGCAACTATAGAGGGCTGGAGTCCGGGCAAGCTATGACGAGATGTTGACGGAATTATTCGATTTTGCCTTGCCGGACAGCCGCATAGCCCTTCGGCCAGCAGAACCTCGCGATTCAGCGAGGCTGCTTGTGGTCCATGAAAATGGCGAAATTACGCATCGGCATTTTCGCGATTTGCCGGACCTTCTCAATAGAGATGACATTTTGTCATTTAACGACACAAAGGTCATTGCCGCGCGGTTGAATGCCGTGCGTCCTCCAAGGGTTGCCGGCGGTCCGGCGGTTCCCGTGGAACTCACGCTTCATAAACGGATGGGGGCGACTGAGTTCCGGGCCTTTGCACAGCCCGCCCGACGACTGCGGCCTGGGGACGCCCTTATCGTCGGGCAAGGTCTGGAGGCCTTGGTACGGGAGCGGCAGGCGGGTGAGGTGCTGCTGGGCTTCAATCTGTCTGGGGCTGATTTGGATCGGGCCATAGCGGAGGTCGGGTCCATGCCTTTGCCGCCGTATATCGCCAAGCTGCGCCCGCCTGACCGCCAGGATTTCTCGGACTATCAGACGGTCTATGCGCGGGAAGCCGGCTCCGTCGCTGCTCCCACAGCCGGGCTGCATTTTACCGCCGGTCTGCTGGGTCGGCTGGCTGCGAAAGGGCTGGGGCGGGTCGATCTCACTTTGCATGTCGGGGCCGGCACGTTTCTGCCCGTCAATGTGGAAGACACCGACCAGCATGTGATGCACGCCGAATACGGGTCCGTAAGCGCGGATGCGGCGTCACGCCTGAACGCGGCGCGGGCGGGCGGCGGCCGGATTGTTGCCGTGGGAACGACCTCGCTGCGCACCCTGGAAAGCGCCAGTTCGGAGGATGGCCTGGTTCATCCGTTTGCGGACGATACCGCGATCTTCATCACTCCCGGATACCGCTTCAAGGCGGTGGATGCGCTAGTCACAAATTTCCACCTGCCGCGCTCGACTTTGTTCATGCTGGTATGCGCTTTCATGGGCCTGGAGACGATGCGCCGCGCTTATGCGGAGGCCATTGAGAAGGAATACAACTTCTATTCCTATGGCGACGCCTGTCTGCTATTGCGGCCGCGATGAGCGATATTCGTTTCGAACTTTCCGCAACCGACGGTGCCGCCCGCACCGGTGTTCTGAACACCCCGCGCGGTGAAATCCGCACGCCGGCCTTCATGCCGGTCGGCACCGCCGGCACGGTCAAGGCGATGATGCCGCAAAGCGTGCGCGAGACCGGCGCGGATATTCTTCTGGGAAACACCTATCACCTGATGTTGCGGCCGGGCGCGGAGCGTATCGCGCGGCTGGGCGGCTTGCACAAATTCATGGATTGGCAGCGGCCCATCCTTACGGACTCCGGCGGCTTTCAGGTGATGTCGCTGTCCCAATTGCGGAAGATCACCGAAGAGGGTGTGCGCTTTCAATCGCATATCGACGGCCACACCGAATTTCTCTCGCCAGAGCGCGCGATGGAGATTCAGCGGCTACTGGGTTCCGACATTCAGATGGTGCTGGACGAATGTCCCGCCTTCGGCGCCACGGAAAGCGAAATCGAGAAATCGCTGGCCTTATCCATGCGCTGGGCCAGGCGGTCCAAGACCGCGTTCGGCGAGCAACCGGGGCGTACCTGTTTCGGCATCGTCCAGGGCGGGGTTTTTCCGCATTTGCGGAAGCGTTCCGCCCTCGCGCTGCAGGAAATCGACTTTGAGGGTTATGCCGTGGGCGGGCTGGCGGTGGGAGAGGGGCAGGCGGCGATGTTCGACACGCTTGAAGAGACGGCGCCCCATCTTCCGGCGGATCGCCCCAGATACCTGATGGGCGTCGGCAAACCCGATGACATTGTGGGCGCGGTGCTGCGGGGCATCGACATGTTCGATTGCGTTTTACCCACCCGGTCGGGCCGCAATGGCCAAGCCTTTACCTGGAACGGCCCCCTTAATCTGAAAAATGCCCGCCACGCGGAAGACCGGGCGCCACTCGATCCCGATTGCCGTTGTCCCGCCTGCCGGCAATTCAGCCGCGCCTATCTGCATCACGTGGTCAAATCCGGTGAAATCATCGCTGCCATGCTGCTGACCGGACACAATCTGACCTTTTACCAGGATCTGATGGCCAGGCTGCGGGCGGCTATATCGGAGGGGCGAGCAAGGGATTTCGCCGCCATATTCCGGGACGGGTATTCTGGCGATAATGCGGCGAAATATGCTGATTCGCCT
>JAFECO010000185.1 GCA_018242085.1 Pseudomonadota bacterium | reverse complement strand
GGAAGATCTTGGGCATCGGCCAGTGCGGCGTATAGCTTTCCAGGCGCGCCACGGCGTTGGGGGACAGGATCAACATGCCGTGCGCGGCTTCGCCGCCCAGGACCTTCTGCCAGGAGAAGGTGGTGACATCGAGCTTGTCCCAAGGCAGGTCCATCGCGAAGGCCGCAGACGTGGCGTCGCAGATGGTGATGCCGTCGCGGTCGGCGGGAATCCAGTCGCCGTTCGGAACTTTCACGCCCGAGGTGGTGCCGTTCCACAGAAAGACGGTGTCGCGATTCTTGGCGGCCTTGAGTTCCGGCAAGTCGCCGTAAGGGGCCTTGTGCACATTGGCCTTGAGCTTGAGCTGCTTGACGGTGTCGGTGACCCAGTCTTCGCCAAAGCTTTCCCAGGCGAAGATGTCGATTTCCAGCGGGCCCAAAAGCGACCACATCGCCATTTCCATGGCGCCGGTGTCGGAGGCCGGAACGATGCCGATGCGATAATCGGCGGGAATTCCCAGAATTTTGCGGGTTTTCTCGATCGCGTCCTTCAGCTTGGCTTTGCCGGGCTTGGAGCGGTGGGAACGTCCCACCAGCGCGGCATTCAGGGCTTCAGGGGTCCAGCCGGGGCGCTTGGCGCAAGGTCCGGACGAAAAAAAAGGCCGCGCAGGACGCACAGCCGGTTGCTTCACTTCAGTCATGTCAATTCATTCCTTCCAGAATGATAGCACCTCGTTGGGGAGGCGTGGCCCGGCGCCGATATAGGGGGCGGGTCCTGTTCCGTCAACCCGCAAATTGGGAACAGCAGGCAGGCCTGTGCGTTCACCGAAATGCATGTGTTACCAGGGATTTACTTATGGCCAGATCGTCGCAGCCGCATCTGGATATTCCCAGCGACAAGCTGGGCTACATCATCCTCAAGGCGCGCGAGTATGACGTAAAGGAAAGCGACAGCGATCCCGACGAGGGTTCCAATCCCACCGACGACGGCAACACCGACGTGCTGACCGACAAGCCCGACGATCCGGTGCGCGAGGAATTGCTGGGTGCGATCCGCGATTTGCCGGAAGACGAGCGGCTGCAATTGGTGGCGCTCGCCTGGTTGGGCCGCGGCACGTACGACATTTCCGAATGGAAGATGGCGCAGGAAACCGCACGCAACGAACACCGAAAGCGAACCGCCGAATATCTGCTGGGTCTGCCGCTTCTGGGCGACTATCTGGAAGACGGGCTGGCGATGTTCGACGACGGCATCGTCGACGATGCGGACAAGCGCGAAGGCCTCGACAACGAAGACGAGCCGCTGGGCAACATGAAAGGCAAGCCCAAACGGCAATAACCGGCGCGAGAATTTTTGGTCGATGGGCAGGAGCGTCGCGCGGGTCCATAGCGACAGCGTATGGACGCGTTAGCCCGTGAGCACGCGCGACGCACACAGCGGCCAAAAAGGCCGCGCCTTTTTTACGCGTGAGCCGCGATCTGCTTGGGCTGCATGGCAGCCTGCAGCTTCTCGAAGGCGCGCACTTCGATCTGGCGCACGCGCTCGCGGGAGACGCCGTATTTCTGCGACAGCTCTTCCAATGTGGCGGGCTCGTCCTTCAGGCGCCGTTCCTGGATGATGTCGCGCTCGCGCTCGCTTAAGGTGTCGAGCGCGCTGGTCAGAAGCTCGTGCCGGTCGCCGCGCTCCTCGCGCTCCGCCAGCCTTGTTTCCTGGTCCATGGTGTCGTCGGCCAGCCAGTCCTGCCATTCGCTTTCCGATTCCGAACGCAGTGGCGCGTTGAGCGAGGAATCCGGGCCGGACAGGCGGCGGTTCATCTCCGTCACTTCGCGCTCGGTGACACCCAGCTGATCGGCCAGCTTGTGGGTGTGATCGGGCGTAAGATCGCCTTCCTCGATGGCGCCGATATTGGACTTGGCCTTGCGCAGGTTGAAGAACAGCTTTTTCTGGGCCGCAGTGGTGCCCATCTTCACCATGCTCCAGCTGCGCAGGACATATTCCTGGATGGCGGCGCGAATCCACCACATCGCATAGGTGGCGAGACGGAAGCCCTTGTCGGGATCGAAGCGTTTGACCGCCTGCATCAGGCCGACATTGCCTTCCGACACGATTTCCGACACCGGCAAGCCATAGCCGCGATAGCCCATCGCGATCTTGGCGACCAGGCGCAGATGGCTGGTGACCAGCCGGCGCGCCGCTTCAGAGTCGCCATGCTCCTTGAGGCGCTTGGCGAACATGAATTCGTCTTCCGGAGACAAAAGCGGGAATTTGCGGATTTCGCTCAAATAGCGCGAAAGACCCGCATCGCTGGAAAGGGCCGGAAGGCCACGGCTGCTCATGTGATCCCCTCTACTTCGGGCATTTCGAATGGTAACGCCTTGAACGGCCTTACGCATCCGGAACGCACCCCTGGAAGGTGGAAATGGGAGTTCCCTAAACGTTTTTCAAGTTCCCCCATCTGTCCGCCACGCGGGCAAGCCCGCTAGCGGACATCTTCCCCCGCCAATGGCTTCGCCATGCGGGGGAAGAAAGCCTGAGTTTCAAGTCAAGCCGCGCAACGCCTCCACCAAGCCCGCGAAATCGGCGGGCCAGGGCGACTCAAAACGCATGGTTTTGTGCAGGCTGGGATGCTGAAACCCCAGGACGAAAGCATGCAAGGCTTGGCGGGGAAAGTTGGCGGCGGCTGCAAATGCCACTTCTTCCTCTGTGGTTTTGGGGCGCGGCGCCTGCCGGGCCCGGCCATAGGTGGGATCGCCGATCAGGGGGTGTCCCAGATGGGTGAGATGGACCCGGATCTGGTGCGTGCGGCCGGTTTCCAGCCGGCATTCGATCAGGGACGCCAGCGGCCGCGTTTCGGGCCCGAATGTCTCCAGCACTTTGTAGCGTGTGCGGGCCAGCTTGCCGCCGCCGCGCAGCACCGCCATCCGCTTCCTGTCGAAAGGGCTGCGCCCGATCTGACCTTCGATCACCCCTTCGCGCGCGCGCGGCGCGCCCCAGACCACGGCATTGTAGGCCCGCTCGATGGTGTGGTTGGCGAATTGCTTGGCCAGGCTCGTCATGGCGCGCTCGGTCTTGGCGGCTACTAGAAGGCCCGATGTGTCCTTGTCCAGACGGTGGACGATGCCGGGCCGAGCTTCGCCGCCGATGCCCATCAAACTGTCGCCGCAATGGGCGATCAGTGCGTTGACCAGGGTGCCGTCCGGATTGCCGGCGGCGGGATGGACCACCAGCCCGGCCGGCTTTTTGATCACGATGAGGTCCTTGTCCTCATAGACCACATCCAGGGGAATATCCTGGCCGCGCGGGCGCGCTTCTGCTGCCGGGGGCACAAAGACTTCGAAAACATCGCCCCCTTTGACCCGGTGATTGGCGTCTTTTATCGTCGCGCCATCGCGGGTGACGCGGCCTTCACTCAGCAATTGCTGGATGCGGGCCCGGGACAGATCGCCAAGCGTACCGGCCAGGACACGGTCGAGACGATGCCCCGCCTGGGCCGCGTCCACCGTCACCTGATATAGTGACCCGTCGCCAGAGGATTTTATGTCCGACATCCAGCCCGATCCGCAAAACAGCCCCGCGCTGAAGGCCGCGAAGATCGCCGTTATTATTCTTTCGAGCCTGATTATCCTAGCCCTGATCGCGCTGGTGGTGGGCGCGGTGATGAAACTGTCCGGCGGCGGCAAGGCGAAGAGCCCGGCCGAACTGGCCTCCAGCTTCACCCTGGCGCCGGGCTCGCGCATCGTCAGCATGGACAGCCAGCCGGGACGCTTGATCCTGCGGATCAAGACCGCCACGGGCGAGGAGATCGACATCCTGGATACGCAGAACGGTCATCTGGTGGGGCAGGTGAAGGCGACCGCCGAAAAATGAAACTGATCCTGCCGGAGGCGTTGCAGGCGCGGATTGAAACGCTGGCCTGCGATGCCTTTCCGGCCGAATGCTGCGGATTGATGGAAGGCGTGCGCGGCGAGGCGGCGGTCGAAGTTCTGGCGCTTCATCCCGCGCGCAATATCGCGCCCGCGCCCGACCGCTTCGAAATTCAACCCGACGATCATTTCGCGGCGCTGAGAACCGCGCGCGCCAATGGCCGGGCCATTGTCGGCTGCTACCATTCGCATCCGGGTGGAAAGGCCCGCCCCTCCGAGACCGACCGGCAAGGCGGCGGGGAAGAGAATTTCGTCTGGCTGATCGCGGCACCGGCGGGATCTGGCGGGCCAGTGGCCGTAGCGGCATTTATCTACTCCGCCATGTCTTTTTTTCCCATGGACCTGGCAAGGCCGGCCGGCGCCGGTGCATCGTCGCAATAGCGCCCGTCGCGCCTTGGGGCGGGAGCCACCGCCAGACCGGGCAGGGCCCGCCGCCGCCCGGTTCTTTTTGGGATGGAACTTGCCGCCCCGAACCGGCCTCGCGTATAAGCCGGGACCGCTCGCTCCCATCGTCTAGCGGTTAGGACGCGGCCCTCTCAAGGCTGAAACCGGGGTTCGATTCCCCGTGGGAGCGCCAATGTTCCGGTCATTGCAAAT
>JAFECO010000184.1 GCA_018242085.1 Pseudomonadota bacterium | reverse complement strand
CGGACGATGCCTTTGCCGTCCACCACATAGGTCTCCGGAACTCCATACACGCCCCAATTGATGCCCACCTTGCCATGGGTGTCGGCGACGATGCGGGAAAAGGGATTGCCTTCCTCATTCAGGAAAGCGCGCCCGGCACCCGGCTGGCGCTCTTCGTAATCGATGCCATAGATGGTGATGCCCGGCATCTTGGACAGGGCCATCAGCTGCGCGCTTTCCATCCGGCACGGCACGCACCAGCTGGCGAAGAAATTGACCACCGTGACACGGCCGGATGCCAGATCGGCGCGGGTGAAGCCGGGCGTGACATCGTCCATCGCCTCCAGGCCGATGTCCGGCGCGGGCTTGTTGATCAAGGCGGAAGGCAGAAGATCGGGCGCGCGCCCGGAAAACAGGCCCTGGAAAAGAACCACCGCCAGCGCGAGAAAGCCTATCGCCGGCACCGCATAGATCCAGCGTTTCATGGGCCGTCCTGCTCCAGCGCATCGAGTTTTTTCTTCGCCGCGCGCCACGCCGCCCAGCTTTGCCAGACGATCCCGACCAGGGCCAGGGCCGAGACGCCATAGGCCGGCCAGATGAACGCGCCATAGCCGCCCATGGCGAGAAAATCGCCGCTCATCCCGCCCTCTGCATCAGGCTGCGGGCGCGGCGGTTCACGATCTCGGTGCGGATGCGCACCATCCAAAGCGCCGCGAATAGCAGCATATAGCCGAACGCCATCAGCCCCAGCGGCAACAGAAAGACCGACGCGATCTGGCCGGAGACAATGCTTTCGCCCTGGTGCAAGGTATTCCACCAATCGACCGAGAATTTGATGATGGGCAGATTGACCGCGCCCACCAGGGCGAGGATGGCGGCCGCCCGCGCGGCGCGCGCTTCGTCCTCGATCGCATTCCACAGCGCCATGTAGCCCAGATAGAGAAACAGCAGCAGCAAAAAGCTGGTGAGGCGCGCGTCCCACACCCAATAGGCGCCCCACATCGGACGCCCCCACAAGGACCCGGTGACCAGGCCCAAGGCCGTGAAGACCGCGCCCAAAGGCGCAGCGGCCCGCGCGGCGGTATCGGCCAGAGGATGACGCCAGACCAGCGAGAACAAAGACGCGACGGCGATGGCGCCATACGCGGCTTCGGCCACGATGGCGGCGGGCACATGCACGAACATGATCGTCACCGTCATGCCCTGCTGGTAATCGGGCGGCACGTGAAAGCTGGACCAGAGGCCCACGGCCAACAGGATCGCCGCCGCGCCCGAGACCCAGGGGAGCAGCACGCCCGACAGGCGCATGAAGACGGCGGGATTTGCGTAACGAAACATGATCCTATTTAGCCGGTTTTTCGCAGGCCTACCCTGCGAGGTTGAGCCGCACGCATGCTGCGGCCGCGAAAGGCGACAATAGCACCGCGGCGGCGGCAAAGGCCGACAAAAGTCCCAGGGCGCCGTTGGACAGATGGTCCAGCGCCGCCGTCACGGCCCCCGCGCCGAAGATCACGGCGGGCGCCAGCAAAGGCAGGATGATCAGGGGCAGGATCAACCCGCCCCGCTTCAAGGACAAGGTCAGGCTGGCCCCGATCGCGCCCACCGCGCTGACGGCGGGCGTGCCGATCAGGAGCGACACGAACAGCGCCCAGGTGCCCGGCCCCGGAAGGCCGAACAAGAGCGCCAGGAGCGGCGACAAAAGCGTCAACGGCAAGCCGGTGGAGAACCAGTGCGCCAACAGCTTGGCCAGCGCCACCTGCTCCAGCGACAAGGGCGACAAGGCAATCAGATCCAGGCTGCCGTCATCGAAATCGCCTTGATAGAGCCGGTCCAGCGACAGCAATGCCGCCAGCACCGCGCCAACCCACAGCACGCCACCCGCGATGCGCGCCAAAAGATTCAGATTCGCGCCCACGCCCAGCGGCACCAGGGTCGCCACCAGCGCGAAGAAGGCCAACGCCAAAGCCGCGCTGCCGCCGGACCGCGACGCCAGGCGCAGGTCGCGCATCACCAGGCTGACAAAGGGCCCGCTCATGCCGCCTCCAGCTTCAGAGACCGCGCCTCAAGCCCCAGGGGATCATGGGTGGCGGCGATCACCATGCCGCCAGTTGCGCAGTGCGCCCGCATCAGATCGGCGGCCAGCGCGCGTCCGGCCGTATCCAGCGCCGCGAAGGGCTCGTCCAAAAGCCACAGCCCGCGTCCCGACATCAGGAGCCGCGCCAGGCCCAGCCGCTTCTTCTGGCCCGCGGAGAGGTAGCGGCAGGGCAATTCGCGCTGGCGTGCAATCCCCACCCGCTCCAGCGCCGGTTTGACATCACCGTTCGCCCCATACAGGCGTGCGAAAAATTCCAGTTGCTCGCCCACATCCATCTGCGGCTTGACGGCATCGTGATGCCCCAGCCAACCGATGTGGCGGCCCCGCTCTTCACCGTCCGTGATCGCGCCCTGGTCGGTGTTGAGGACAAGACCGCCTGATGCCGGCGTGAGAAACCCCGCGATCAGGCGCAGCAGCGAGGTCTTGCCCGCGCCATTGGCGCCTTCCACCACCAGCGCCTCGCCCGCCGCAACCTGAAAGCTCAGATCAGCGAAAATAGGCCTGTCCCCGCGTACGCAGGTGAGCTTCTCGGCGGTGAGGGAAACAATCATGGATGGGCAACTAGCACGAAAACAAGGCGCGAGGAATTTTCGGATCTGGCTAGGAGCGTCGCCCGGAGCGGGCGTATAGCCCGTGAGGACGCGCGACAACGCCAGAGCCGAAAAGGACCGCGTCAGGCTCAATACATGTGCTGGCCGCCGTTGATCGAGATCGTCGATCCCGTGATGAATCCCGCATCGTCCGCCACCAGGAATAGCACGCCGCGGGCGATTTCATGGGCCTGGCCCAGGCGTTTCACGGGAATGCGGGCGACGATCTTCTCCAAGACATCGGCCGGCACCGCCGCCACCATGTCGGTGTCGATATAGCCGGGCGCGATGGCGTTGACGGTGATGCCCTTGGCCGCGCCTTCCTGGGAGAGCGCCTTGGTGAAGCCGTGAATGCCGGACTTGGCGGCGGCATAATTGACCTGGCCATATTGGCCGGCCTGGCCGTTGATCGAGCCGATATTGACGATGCGCCCGAAGCTGCGGTTCAGCATCCCGTCCCAGGCGACCTTGCACATGTTGAAGCAGCCGCCCAGATTGGTGTCGAGCACTTCGTCCCAGGCGTTGCGGTTCATTTTCTTCATGGTGGCGTCGCGGGTGATGCCGGCATTGTTGACGATGATGTCGACGGGACCCAGCGCCGCTTCCACCTTGGCCATGCCCGCCGCGCAATCGTCGAAGGACGAGACATCCCATTTGAAGGCCGCGATGCCGGTCTTGTCCGTGAACGCCTTGGCGCGCTCGTCATTGCCCGCGTAATTGGCCGCGACCTTATAGCCCGCATTCTTCAACGCCACCGAGATCGCTTCGCCGATACCGCGCGTGCCGCCCGTCACCACTGCCACCCGTGCCATGCCTGCTCCCTGTTTATGCGTCCGTTCAGACGCTGCCCTTCTTCTCCACTACCAGAATTCGCGCCTCGCCGACAGGATGGGCGACATGTTCGTCGCCATTTTCGGCGAGCATGATGTCCCCTGGACCGAGACGCTGAATCATCTCCGTCCCATCCTTGCGATAATGCATATCAACCGCGCCATCGAGGACCACGAACACCTCGCTGCCGTCATTGACGTGCCAGACGTAAGGTTGGTCGGTCCAATGCAGGCGCACGCTGGCGCCTTCGATCTCGGCGATGTCGCGCGCGCCCCAGGCTTTCGAAGCCGTGAAGCTTTTGGCGTCTAGATGAAACCGCATCCCGTGACCGCTATTACCGCTCCACGCGGCTTTTTTTGGCGCGGCGCACTACCGTTCCACGCACATGGCAATGCCCATGCCGCCGCCGATGCAGAGGGTGGCGAGGCCCTTCTTGGCGCCGCGCTTGCCCATCTCGTGCAGCAGGGTGACCAGGACGCGGGCGCCCGACGCCCCGATAGGGTGGCCGATGGCGATGGCGCCGCCATTGACGTTCACCTTGTCCAGGTCCCAGCCCATGTCCTTGTTGACGGCGCAAGCCTGGGCAGCGAAGGCCTCATTGGCTTCGATCAGGTCCAGGTCCTGGGCTTGCCATCCCGCTTTTTCCAGCGCCTTGCGCGACGCGGGGATGGGACCGGAGCCCATCACTTTGGGATCGACCCCGGCCTGGGCCCAGCTGGCGATGCGGGCGAGCGGCGTCAGACCACGCGCGGCGGCATCCTTGGCGCTCATCAGGACCAGGGCGGCGGCGCCGTCATTGATGCCCGACGCATTGCCCGCGGTCACGGTGCCGTCCTTGGAGAAAGCCGGGCGCAATCCCGCCATCGCCTCATAGGTCGCGCCGTCGCGGATATATTCATCGGTATCGACAATGGTTTCGCCCTTGCGGGTCTTCACCGTCACCGGCGCGATCTCGTCCTTGAAGCGGCCCGCCTTCTTGGCGGCTTCCGCCTTGTTCTGCGAGGCGG
>JAFECO010000183.1 GCA_018242085.1 Pseudomonadota bacterium | reverse complement strand
GATGGTGATGCCGGGCGATAACGTGTCGTGCGAAGTCGAGCTGATCGTTCCGATCGCGATGGAAGAGAAGCTGCGCTTCGCCATCCGTGAAGGCGGCCGTACCGTCGGCGCAGGCGTCGTCGCGAAGATCATTAAGTAAGCAAGCGGACCGGTTCGAAGGACGTAATCCATGCAAAATCAGAATATCCGCATCAGGCTGAAGGCCTTCGACCACCGGATTCTCGACAATTCGACGCGCGAGATCGTGAATACCGCGAAGCGTACGGGTGCGCAGGTGCGGGGGCCCATTCCGCTCCCCACCGGCATCGAGCGTTTCACGGTCAATCGTTCCGCCCATGTCGACAAGAAGAGCCGCGAGCAATTCGAAATCCGGACGCATAAGCGTCTGCTCGACATTATCGACCCCACCCCCCAGACCGTGGACGCGCTGATGAAGCTCGACCTGGCGGCGGGCGTGGACGTCGAGATCAAGTTGTAAGGAGCGTCAGGTGCGCACAGGCGTCATCACGCAGAAAGTCGGAATGACCCGTCTGTTTTTGGCAGACGGCACCCATGTCCCGGTTACCGTATTGAAGCTCGACGGCTGCGCCGTCGTGGCCACCCGCACGGTGGAGAAGGACGGCTATAGCGCCGTTCAGCTCGGCTCGGGCTTTGCCAAGGCGAAGAATACCGCCAAGGCGACGCGCGGCCAGTTTGCCAAGGCTGAACTGGAACCCCGCCGCAAGGTGGCGGAATTCCGGGTCGATGCCGGCAACCTGCTGGAAGTGGGCGACCAGCTTCAGGCCGACCATTTCGTGGCGGGCCAGAAGGTGGACGTCACCGGCGTCACCATCGGCCGCGGTTTCACCGGCGCGATGAAGCGCTGGAATTTCCGCGGTCTTGAAGCTTCCCACGGCGTCTCGATCAGCCACCGCTCGCTGGGCGGCACCGGCGGTCGTCAGGATCCCGGCAAGACCTTCAAGAACAAGAAGATGCACGGTCATTACGGCGTCGACAACATCACCACCCAGAATCTGGAAGTGGCGAAGGTCGATATCGAGCGCGGCCTGATCATGGTGCGCGGCGCGGTGCCGGGCTCCAAGGGCGGCTGGGTGATGGTGCGTGACGCCGTCAAGAAGCCGCACAAGGATCTGCCGATGCCGGCGTCCGTGAAGAAGCGCGCCGCTGCCGCCGAAGCGCCGAAGAGCGAGGGCTGATCGATGAAAACCAAAGTCCTCAATCTCGACAATAAGTCGGCCGGCGATGTGGAACTGTCGGATGCGATCTTCGGCCTGGAGCCGCGCGCGGATCTGATTCAGCGCGTTGTGGTGTGGCAGTTGGCCAAGCGCCGTTCGGGCCAGCACAAGGTGCTGACCCGCGCGGAGATCAACCGCACCAAGAAGAAGATGTACAAGCAAAAGGGCACCGGCCAGGCCCGTCACGGCGCGCGTTCCGCGCCGCTGTTCGTGGGTGGCGCCAAGGCCATGGGCCCGGTCGCGCACAGCCATGAATTCGACCTGCCCAAGAAGGTGAAGGCCCTGGGCCTGCGCCATGCTCTGTCGGCCAAGGCCAAGGGCGGCTCGCTGGTCGTGCTGGACGAAGCCAAGAGCAAGGACATCAAGACCGCCGCCCTGGCCAAGCAGTTCGGCAAGATGGGCGTTGGCCGCGCGCTGGTCGTCGATGGTGAGTTCGACAAGAATTTCCAGCTGTCGGCGCGCAACCTGGCCGATGTGGCGCTGCTGCCGGTCGCCGGCATCAACGTCTATGACATCATGAGAAGCGACAAGCTGGTCCTGACCACTGCCGCCGTCAAAGCGATCGAGGCGCGCCTGGCATGAGCATCAACTATGACGTCATCCTGTCGCCGGTGATCACGGAAAAGGCCACGCGCCTGACCGAAGCGAACCAGGTCGTGTTTCGCGTCACCCTGGACGCCACCAAGCCCGCGATCGCCAAGGCGGTCAGCGACCTGTTCAAGGTCAAGGTCAAGGCGGTGAACACGGTTGTCGTGAAGGGCAAGCGCAAGTTCGCCCGCGGCAAGCGCTACACGCGCAGCGATTTCAAGAAAGCGATCGTGACCCTCGAAGAGGGCCATCAGATCGACATCACGACGGGTCTCTAAGCCATGGCTTTGAAACAATACAAACCCTCGACCCCCGGCCAGCGTCAGCTGGTGCTGGTGGACAAGTCCGGCCTGCACAAGGGCGGTCCGGTCAAGTCGCTGACCGAAGGCAAGCACTCCAAGGGTGGCCGCAACAATACCGGCCGTATCGTGGTGCGCTGGCAGGGCGGCGGTCACAAGCAGCGCTATCGCGTCATCGACTTCAAGCGCCGCAAGTTCGACCAGCCGGCTGTTGTCGAGCGCCTGGAATATGACCCCAACCGCACCAGCTTCATCGCGCTGATCAAGTATAAGGACGGCGAGCTGGCCTATATCCTGGCGCCGCAGCGCCTGGCGGTGGGCGACACCGTGGTGTCGGGCGAGCGCGTGGACGTGAAGATCGGCAATGCCATGCCGCTGTCGTCGCTGCCGGTGGGCACCATCGTTCACAACATCGAAATGAAGCCGGGCAAGGGCGGCCAGGTGGCGCGTTCCGCCGGCACCTACGCCCAGTATCTGGGCCGTGACGCCGGTTATGCGCTGATGCGCCTCAACTCGTCGGAAGTGCGCAAGATCCCGCTCACCTGCATGGCGACGGTCGGCGCGGTTTCCAATCCCGATCATATGAACGAAGTCATCGGCAAGGCTGGCCGCAATGTCTGGAAGGGCAAGCGTCCTTCGGTCCGCGGCACCGCCATGAACCCGATCGACCATCCCCATGGCGGCGGCGAAGGCCGCACCAAGGGCGGCCGTCATCCGGTCACTCCTTGGGGCAAGCCGACCAAGGGCGCCAAGACACGCACCAACAAGCGGACCACGAAGTTCATCGTGCGTACGCGCAAAGGCAAGGCACAGGGCTAACGCATGACACGCTCAATCTGGAAAGGCCCGTTCGTCGACGGTTATCTGCTCAAGAAGGCGGAAGCCGCGCGCTCGTCCGGCCGCAAGGATGTGATCAAGACCTGGTCGCGCCGCTCCACCATCCTGCCGCAGTTCGTGGGCATCACCTTCGGTGTCTATAACGGCCACAAGCATATCCCCGTGCTGATCAACGAAGACATGGTCGGCCACAAGCTGGGCGAGTTCTCGCCCACCCGCACCTTCCACGGTCACACGGCCTCTGCGGGCGACAAGAAAGCAAAGAGGGCCTGATGGGTAAGGATTCCCGCGCGCGCGTCTTGGCCGACCATCAAGCGATGGCGATCGGCCGCAACATCCGCGTCAGCCCGCGCAAGCTCAACCTGGTGGCGCAGCAGATCCGCGGCAAGAGGGTCGATCGCGCCTTGAATGAACTGACCTTCTCCGAAAAGCGCATCGCGCGCGATGTGAAGAAGGTCCTGCAGTCGGCCATCGCCAATGCCGAAAACAACCACGACCTGGATGTCGATGATCTGGTGGTGAGCCAGGCCTCGGTCGGCAAGAATCTCGTGATGAAGCGTTTCCATGCCCGCGCCCGTGGCAATTCGGGCGGCGTCGAGAAATTCTTCAGCCAGATCACCATCGTGGTCGAAGAGAAGCGCGAAGCCGAGAAGAAAGAAGCCAAACCGGAAGCCAAGGCTGAAGCAGCGCCCAAAAAGGCCGCCGCCAAGAAGCCGGCTGCGAAGAAACCCGCCGCGAAAAAGTCCGGCAAGGAGAAGGCATAATGGGTCAGAAGGTCAATCCGATCGGCCTGCGTCTGGGCGTCAACCGCACCTGGGACTCGCGCTGGTACGCGGGCAAGCGGGAATATGGCAAGCTCCTGCAGGAAGACATCAAGATCCGCGAGTATCTGAGCGACAAGCTCAAGGCCGCGGGTGTCAGCCGCATCGTGATCGAGCGCCCGCACAAGAAGTGCCGCGTGACGATCCATTCGGCCCGCCCCGGCGTGGTGATCGGCAAGAAGGGCGCCGACATCGAGAAGCTGAAGAGCGATGTTCAGAAGTACACCGCCGACGAAGTGCACCTGAACATCGTCGAAATCCGCAAGCCGGAAATCGACGCCAAGCTGGTGGCCGAGAATATCGCCCAGCAGCTGGAACGCCGCGTCGCGTTCCGCCGCGTGATGAAGCGGGCGGTGCAGACCGCCATGCGCCTGGGCGCGCTCGGCATCCGTATCACCTGCGGTGGCCGTCTGGGCGGCGCGGAAATCGCCCGCGTCGAATGGTACCGCGAAGGCCGCGTGCCGTTGCACACGCTGCGTGCCGACATCGACTACGGCATCGCCACCGCCATGACCACCTATGGCACCTGCGGCGTGAAGGTTTGGATCTTCAAGGGCGAGATCATGGAACATGATCCCTTCGCCACCGAGAAGCGCCAGGCCGAAGCCACCGAAGGCAATCGTCCGCCCCGCGAGCGCGATCGCGCGCCCGCCGCCGCGGAGTAAAGAGAAGAACCATGCTGTCACCCAAGCGCACAAAATTCCGCAAGCAGCACAAGGGCCG
>JAFECO010000182.1 GCA_018242085.1 Pseudomonadota bacterium | reverse complement strand
CGGATGGCTGGCTTTATTTCGGCTCGCGGCGAGACGGGGGAAGGGGCAAGGACGATATCTGGCGCGCGCGCCAGACACCGCAAGGCCAATGGACCGTGGAAAATGCCGGGCCCGGTCTCAACAGCGCCGATGCCGAATATGAATTCCAACCGGCGCCAGACGGCAAATGGGGCGTGCTGGCCACCGACAAGGGGCTTTATCGCGTGGAGAAAACCAAGGCCGGCTGGGAGCGGCGGGAAAAATTCGGGCCTCAAATCAATGTCGATGCCACCGGCATCGGTCCGATGATCGCCCCTTCCGGCAAAAGCTTTGTTTTCTCGCGCGATGCCGGTGGCGATCGGTCGGGAGAACTGTTCGCGGTGCATCTGGACGGCGTAGCCAAATGGCCGCCTGTTTGCGCCGGGCGGCGATGATCGCACGTGAAATCCGCCGTCAGCCGGCCGGAGGCATGGCGTCGAAAACCGTGACGTCCGGCGGCAGCAGTGCCCATTGCGGACGGTTGCGGTTGAAGATGGCGATCATGGGATGAAATTGCGATTTGTCGTCCAGCGACCCGGCATAGATGGTGAAGGAATCCGACTCTCCGACCACGCCACCGAACACCAGGCTGTTGCAGATGGGACAGGAATTGCGCGTCGCGACCCCACCATTGAAAGCCGGAGACTCGAAAGATTCTGAAGGGCCGGTGATGCGCAGTGCGCTGGCGGCAAAGCCCATGAAGGGGATGAAGGCCGAGCCCGATGCCTTCTGGCAATCGGCGCAATAGCAATGGCCCATATAAAGAGGATCGCCTTCGGCTTCGTAACGCAGCGCGCCGCACAGGCAGCCGCCGGAGATCAATTTCGCGGGAGCGGACATTGGTGTTTCCATATTTCGACGTGAAAATTACAGCACACCCATCCGGCGATGGCGACAAAAAAGCCGTTCCGGCTATAATGGATTTAAAGGGGCCAAACATGACCGACGAGACGGACCAGCCGTTTCTTCCCGGGTTCGGGCTTGCGCCGCGCCGCCCCCGCGCAACAGAGCCTCCACGGCACAGAGCCTTTCTTGCGTTGAAGCCTGACGATCCTGCGGCCGAGCGGATCAGCGAGGTAACGCTTCGCCTGATGCATGAAAATGGATTGGCCGGAAGACCATTGAAGCCCAAGAATCTCCATATCTCACTTCCCTTGATTTGGGAGGGGGCCGAATTCCCCGCTGATCTTGCACAAACCGTATCGGCGCGCATTCAGACTGTCCGGTTGCCGCCAATCGAAATCATTCTGGACATGGCCATGAGTTTCCGCCAACCCAAGCGGCATATACTGGTGTTGGGCGCCACGCGCAGTGTCGCGAACATCTATAATCTGAACAGGCATCTCGTTTTTGCGATGGGATCACGGGCGCGGAAAATTGCTTTCACGCCTCACATGACCTTGCTTTACACCAACAAGCCGGTGGATAAGCAGCCTGTCGAACCGGTGCGGTGGATGGCGCGGGAATTCGTTCTGGTTCACAGCTTTGTCGGGCTGGGGCGGCATGAAACAGTGGCGCGCTGGCCTTTGCGGTAGCGGTTATGGCACGCGATCTTTGCGACGGTCGGAACGCGCCTCGATCGCCTTGATCACGCCCGCCATATCGAGCCCGGCATGGTTCTGTGCAACCGCTTCGCTATAAAGCGCCTCGCAGACATCCAATAGCGGTGACGCCAGGCCTTTTTCCCGCGCCGCGCTGGTCGTCAGCCGGGTGTTTTTCAGGACATCGGAAATCGCGGACTGCACGCTGAAGTCGCCGCCGGCCAGCTTGGCGCCTTTCACTTTCGAGACGTTGCTCGCCATCGGACCGGCGTCCAGGATCGCCTGCAGCTGCCGCACATCCAGCCCATGCCTTTGGGCGAAATGAAATGCCTCCGCCAATCCGGCCACCATGGGAATGAGAAAGGCGTTGATGGCGATCTTCATCAAAAGCGCGCCGGGAACCGCGCCGCAGGAAAAAACTTCGCGGCACATGGGCGCCATCAGGGGCCGCACCTCGGCGATCCGATCCGGGTCGCCGGCCAGCATTCCCACCAGCTGCCCGGTTTCGGCGGGCTTGAGGGAGCCGGACACGGGCGCCTCGACATAGGCGCCGCCCGCCGCCCGGATATCGGCGTCAAGCGATTTCGAATAGGCGGGCGAGGGCGTGCCCATCTGGACGATCACATGTCCCGACACCAGATCGCGGAATTCCGGCGTGCCACGGCCCAGAACAGCATCGATCGCGGCGGCGTCATAGAGCATCAGCATCACGATGCGGGTCCGGGCAAAGACCTCGGCGGCGCTGGCGGCCACGCTCGCGCCCGCCGCCTGCAATGCGTCCGAGCGGCCGGGGGAACGGTTCCAGACGATCAACGGCGTGCCTGCACGGGCGAGATTGAGCGCCATGGGCTGGCCCATGACACCGAGGCCGATAAACCCGATCTCCATGATCACTATCCCTTCCGGCCGAACTCTCATGGAGCTTAATCCATTCCCCCCGGCCGCGATGCCGCGTTTATGGAAGGGGTGTGCCGCGCCTCTCGCATTCGGCCTTGATCGGGATCCGCCGCGGCCGCAAATAAGACGCCGCGAAACTTCGGCCGTCGGTGGGCAGACATGATGACGCTTTATGGAATCAAGAATTGCGACACGATGAAAAAAGCGCGCGCCTGGCTGGACGGACGCGGCATCGCCTACACCTTTCACGACTATAAGACGGCCGGGATCGAGAAATCACGCCTCGAAGCCTGGGTCGCGCAGCTGGGCTTGGAGGCATTGCTCAACCGGGCCGGCACCACATTCCGCAAATTGCCGGACGCCGAAAAAGCCGGTCTGACGGAAAGGAAGGCCATCGCCCTGATGCTGGCCCAGCCGTCGATGATCAAGCGGCCCGTCCTGGAAAAGGCCGGAAAGATCACCGCGGGCTTTCGCCCAGAGCTCTACGAAAAAGTGCTGGGGCGCTAGCGCCCGACAGGGTTGCGGGCGTAGGCTCTGCCCGTGCAAAGCAGGGGGCTGACGCATGATGCGCAAACTGGCGGCGGAATTCATCGGAACAGCATGGCTTGTGTTGGGCGGTTGCGGCGCGGCTGTCCTGGCCGCGGCCTTTCCGGCCCTGGGGATCGGATTTGTCGGCGTGGCGCTGGCCTTCGGCCTGACGGTGCTGACCATGGCCTTCGCCATCGGCCATGTCTCCGGCTGTCATCTCAATCCGGCGGTTTCCGTGGGCCTTTGGGCGGGCGGGCGTTTTCCCGCCGGCGATCTGCCGGGCTACATCATCGCCCAGGTCGCGGGCGGCATTGCCGGCGCGGCGATCCTGTATCTGATCGCCAGCGGACATGCGGGTTTCGACGTTCATGCCGGCTTTGCCAGCAACGGCTATGGCGAACATTCGCCCGGCGGTTACGGCATGGCCGCCGCGCTGACCTGCGAAGTGGTGATGACGTTTGCGTTCCTGTTCGTGATCCTGGGGTCCACCCATGGCCGCGCGCCGGCGGGCTTCGCGCCCATCGCCATCGGCCTCTGCCTCACGCTGATCCATCTGATCTCGATTCCGGTCACCAACACCTCGGTCAATCCGGCACGCTCCACCGCGCCCGCTTTGTTCGCGGGCGGCTGGGCCCTGGAGCAACTCTGGCTGTTCTGGGTGGCGCCCATCCTGGGCGCGGCTTTGGCGGGTTTCGTCTATCGCTGGCTGAGCCCGGATGAGCCCAAGCCTGCGGACGTGACGGGCCGCTAACCCGCTTTCAGGACCGCAGCCGTCACGGCGGCGATATCGACATTGGGATTGGCGGCGACACAACGCAGCCAGGCCTCAGTTCCGATCCGCGTGGTGGAGGCCAGGCCGTCCGGCAATCGCGCAAAGACGCTGTTGCAATCCCCATGGGCGGGGCGGAACAGAACCACGCCCGTTTCCGGCCTGGCGAAGACCTGCCAGCCGGGATCGGCCGATAATGCATGCGCCAGACTGTCCGCGGCGGTCATGCAGCGATCGATGCGCTCGGCCAGTCCGGTGCGGCCCCAAGCGAGCAATGTGGCCAGAAGCGGGATCGCGACCGCGCCGTGCGACCCCAGCACGCCGATATTGGGTGTGGCGAGATAATTGCCCCCAAAGCTGATCGCGTCATGAGCCCGCTTTTCGTCACGGAAAAAGATCAGCGCGGACTCTTTGGGCTGGAACAGCCATTTGTGCGCCGACACGGCGACGGAATCGGCATGCTCTATTCCGGCCAGCCGCGCCGCATGCGTTCGGGAAAAGACCAGCGGCCCCGCCCAGGCCGCATCGACATGAGTCCAGGCGGCACGCCCGCACAAGGTCAGAGGGTCGATGGCGCCCGCGCTGGTGGTGCCCGCGGTCAGCACCAGAATGGCATCCGACAGATTTCCGGGCAATTTCGCGGCGTCCATGCGCTGCGCCGGATCGGCGGGCACGGTTTCAAATGCCAGTCCCAATATTTTGGCCGCCTTGCCGATGCTGAGATGGGCCGCTTCGGAGGCGACGATGCGGC
>JAFECO010000181.1 GCA_018242085.1 Pseudomonadota bacterium | reverse complement strand
GAAGCGATGGATCTGGTAGAGGTCGACATAATCGGTGCCCAGCCGCTTCAAGGATTCGTCGATCGACGCCAGGATATGCTTGCGCGACAAGCCGCTTCGGTTGGGCCCCTTGCCCATGGGGAAATAGACCTTGGTCGCCAGCACCACCGACTGCCGGCTGTCCGCGAAATCCCGGATGGCGCGGCCCAGGATTTCTTCGCTGGCACCCAGCGAATACATGTCGGCCGTGTCGAAGAAATTGACGCCCGCTTCCAGCGCCCGCTTGAGGAAAGGCCGACTGGCTTCTTCGTCCAGCACCCAGTCCCGCCAACTGGGCGCGCCATAGGTCATGCACCCCAGGCAAAATTTCGAAACTTCCAGACCGGTCCGGCCCAGCCGCACATAATCCATTTTGTGAAAACCCAGTTTTGAAAGGCGGAATGATAGGCCAACCCAGCCCGCGCGTCTTGTTCGGAGCCATGCGCATGATGGGTCGCCGCGCTCACCTCCTCCGCGTGTGGCGCATGGGGTGCGCGTAGCAGCGCTTACGCGGCGGCGCGCAAAAGTAGGCTGCGAAGGCCGGCGGGTTCTCCATGCAAGGGAACTTTCTGCTAACCTGCCGCATTCCTGAAGGTTCACCTAGGGTTCCCGCCATGGCCAGCATCGAAAACGGGGCAGATGCCTGGTTCAAGATCGAACAGGGCGTGTTCAAGGCAGGCGGCCGCTGGACCATCACCGAAAGCGCCCGGCTGGATCGGCAATTGCGCGATTTCGATGCGGGGTCCGGCGACATCACCGCCATGGACGCCGGCGCCGTGGAGAAACTGGATTCGAGCGGCGCCTGGCTTTTGCTGCGCACCCACCGGGCCCTGGAAAAGGCGGGCCGCAGGGTGGGCGCCCTCCAGGTGCCGGAGCGCTATGCCAGCCTTCTGGAAAATCTCGACCGCGACGACAAAAAGCAGGGACATGGCCACCCCGCGCCGCGGATGAGTCCCTGGCATTACCGGCTCTACCGCATCGGCAAGGCCGCGGTCGAAGCCGGGCGCCAGGCCTGGCGCATGCTGGGCTATCTGGGCCGGGTCACCGTCGAGACCGGCGAAATGCTCGCCACGCCGCGCAAGAATCTGCGTTTCGCGGCCATGGCGGTCCAGGTCGAGGAAACCGGCATCAGCGCCCTGCCCATTGTCGGCCTGTTGGCTTTTCTGATCGGCATCGTGCTCGCCTACCAAGGCGCGGACCAGCTGAAGCGGTTCGGCGCGGAAATCTTCACCATCAATCTTCTGGGCGTGGGCGTGCTGCGCGAAATCGGCGGGCTGATCACCGCCATCATCGTGGCGGGGCGGTCCGGCTCGGCCTTCACCGCCCATCTGGGCTCGATGCGGGTCAATCAGGAAATCGACGCCATGCAGACCATGGGGCTGAATACCGTGGACACGCTGGTCCTGCCCCGCGTCATCGGCCTGGTGATCTCGCTGCCGCTTCTCACCTTCTATGCCAACATCATGGCGCTGATCGGCGGCGCGATGATGTGCTATTTCGATCTGGGCATCACCATTCCGGTCTTCCTGCGCCAGCTCAACCAGGCCGTCGATGTCGGCACCTTGATGGTGGGGCTGGTGAAAGCGCCGGTCTTCGCTTTCGTGATCGCCCTGGTGGGTTGCTATGAAGGCTTTCAGGTCGAGCGCAACGCCGCCAGCGTGGGCCTGCTCACCACCCGCTCGGTGGTGGAGTCGGTGTTCCTGGTGATCGTGCTGGACGCGGCGTTTTCCGTGATGTTCTCGGTGCTGGGGATCTGATGCCGGCGGAGAAAACCCAGAACGGCTCGGCCAAAAAAGACGTGATCATCCATGTCGAAGGCCTGGTCACGGGCTTCGGCAAGAAGATCATCCACGATCATCTCGACCTCGATGTCTATCGCGGCGAAGTACTGGGCGTGGTCGGCGGTTCGGGATCGGGAAAATCGGTCCTGCTGCGCACCATCATCGGGCTGAATGCGCCCAGGGAAGGCGTAATCGAAGTCTTCGGCAAGCGCGCCGGCCAAGCCGAAGGCTCGCGCATGCGTTCGCTGGAAATGCGCTGGGGCGTGTTGTTCCAGGAGGGCGCGCTGTTTTCGTCCCAGACGGTCGCGGAAAATATCCAGGTGCCCTTGCGCGAATACACCTCCATGTCCCAGGAATTGATGGACGAGATCGCGGCGATGAAGATCGCGCTGGTGGGATTGCCTCCCGACACGGCGCAAAAGCTTCCGTCGGAGCTTTCCGGCGGCATGAAAAAGCGCGCCGGCCTTGCCCGCGCTTTGGCGCTCGATCCGGAGCTGCTGTTCCTGGACGAACCGACTTCGGGCCTGGACCCGATTTCCGCCAACCAGTTCGACGAACTGATCGCCGAGCTTCAGGAAAGCCTGGGCCTGACGGTCTTCATGGTCACGCACGACCTGGACAGTCTTGCCGCCATCACCGACCGCATCGCCGTCCTGGTCGACAAGAAGATCAAGACCGGAACGATCGAGGAATTGCGCAAAGACACCACGCCCTGGATTCACGAATATTTCTCCGGTCCCCGCGGGCATGCCGCGCTGGCCGGGCTGCGTTAGGAGGCAGGCTTGGAAACCAAGGCCAACTACGTCGCGGTCGGCGCCTTCGTGCTGGCCTGCGTCATCGGGCTGGTGATCACGATCATGTGGCTGGCGGGCGCGCAGTACAGCCAGGAATGGGCTTATTACCAGACCTATTTCAAAGGCCCGGTGACGGGCCTCGGCAAGGGCACCGTCACCCGCTACAACGGCATCGATGTGGGCCGGGTCACCGAGCTCAAATTCAATCCCAACGATCCGCAAAGCGTGATCGTCACCATGCAGGTCCAGCCCAATCTCAACATCCGCGAAGACAGCCAGGCCTCGATCGAAAGCCAGGGCCTGACCGGAGGCACTTATGTCGAAATCAGCGGCGGCACCGCCAAATCCCCCGTCCTGACGGCCAAGGAGGGCCAGGACTATCCCGTCATCCGCGCCAAGCAATCGACCTTGCAACAGCTGGAACAATCGGCGCCCGAAGTGGTGGCCAAGCTCAATATCGCCGTGACCCGTCTCAACGATGTCCTCAGCGACCAGAACCGCAAATCCCTGACCAATGTTCTGAGCAACCTGGACCAAACGACTTCCGCCATCGCCAAGCGTTCGGCCGATATCGACGCCACCATCCGAAACGCCAATACCGCCACGGCCAATTTGCGCGACGCGTCCCAGGACCTCAAACCCACACTGGCGCGCGTCGATACCACCGTGCAGAAATTCGACAAGGTGGCGGACGATGCCGATGCCATCCTGAAAGGAGAGGCACTCAGCCAGATCTCCAGCCTCGTCAACGAAATGCGGCGGCTGGTGACCAGCCTCACCCGCTTCTCCGATCAACTGAACCGCGAGCCCACCAAGCTTTTGTTCGGCGACCGCCGCAAGGGATATGACCCCAATGAGAAAAAATAGCGCCACGCCCCTTCTCGACCGGCGGCTGCTTTTGATCGCGGGCTCCTCCGCGGCGCTCAGCGCATGCGGCAGCCTGGACAAGCTGATCGGCCCGCCTGACGCGTCGCAAATGTATGCGCTGCGCCCCGCCGTGCCGGCCGCGTCCGGCGGCGGCAAAGTGGATTGGGCCTTGTCGATCCAGAAACCCGACGCGCCCGGCAATCTGGACAGTGCACGGATCGCGCTGGCCCGGAACGGCTCCCAACTCGACTATTACGCCAACGCGGCCTGGCCGGATCGCTTGCCGGATCTGGTGCAGACCGCGCTATTGGCCGGCTTCGAGGCAAGCGGGCGCATCGATACGGTGGCGCGGGATGAAGACGGACTGCATTCGGATTATCAACTCTCCACCGAGCTGCGCGATTTCGAGGCGCGCTATGCCGCGCCGGACGGCGTGCCAAACGTGGCGGTGACCATCATCGCCCATGTCGCCGACACCAAATCGCGCAAGATGGCAGCCAGTCTCGCCGTCAACTTGACCGAACCCGCCTCGGCCAACAGCGTCGATGCCGTGGTCCGGGCCTTGAATACGGCACTGGCAAAGGCGGTGGACCAGATCGTGCAATGGGCCTTGGCCCTGCCGCCGCCTGCGGATTCGGTTCCCGAACCCGCGCTCCAACGATCCCGCGCGCGCTGAATCCAAACTGCGTCTGGAACCCAATCGCCAGGGCCCGCATTTCCATAGGCACTCGAAAGCCGGAGACTTCCATGCTGCGATGGGCGCTTATTTTCCTGGTGATCGGCTTGATCGCGGGTCTTCTGGGCTTCACCGGTGTGGCTGGGGCTTCGATCGCCATCGCCAAGACCCTTTTCTTTATTTTCATCGCCCTATTCCTGGTGCTGCTCATCCTGGGACTGACCGTGGCCAGACGGGTGGGCTGAGGATTGCGGCCTTCCCGCTACCGCGCGCGCCGCACGGCTTTCGCCAACGCGCGCCAGGGCGTTATGTCCCAATGATTGCTGGCGAGCGGTGACGGCGATGGCAGGATCCAGACTTCCGTGATGCCG
>JAFECO010000180.1 GCA_018242085.1 Pseudomonadota bacterium | reverse complement strand
CATGCGATGATCGAAAGCAAAACGGCTCCCGATCATCACCGATTCCTGATCCGGCGCGGACCGACCTAGACGGCTCAAACCCGAGGCGGCGGGGGCGCGGGCGGCGGCGGCATATGCGCGATCACGGCGCGGGCATCCACCGCGCGCGGTTCATTCCGCGCCTGCTCCTCGTTCAGCACCACGATCTCGGCATAGGATTCATATTTGGTGCTGCTGACGATTTCGACGTCCGGGCTGAAGGGGCTATAGCCCCAGGCGGGGTGGAAGCCCCAATAGCCGCGGCCATAGCCATATCCGAAGCCCGGGCCATAGGCGAAAGCCGGGGGACCGACGGGAAACGCGTCGTAACGGGTCTGGGCCTTGGTATCGCGGGTATCGAACACGAAATGGCTGTGCCCCGAAGCCAGGGTCACTTCGGCGGCCCGCTGCAGGAGGCTGTTTTCAACCATCTCGCGCGGCGTCACCGAATTGCCCGTAAAGGTCACCCGCCAGCGATTGTCCGACAATTGGCGGTCCGTATAGCCGGTGGCCTGTCCGGGGGTCATGGGCGCATAGGGGGCGGGGGTGGCGCACCCGGCCAGGACCAGGAGACTCGCAACCAGGGCGGATTTGGCAAAAGCGCGAAAACGGGGGCCGGACATGGGGAACGTCTCCCTGAGGACTATACCATTATATAGTAATCGACGCCGGGTCGCCCAAGTTCCGGCGGACATCCTGACCCGCCGGGAAGGTGTTCCCCCTTGCTAAAGATGGCCGGGCGTAAGAAGTTCAGGCGTCCGGTCCGTGCCGGGCGCCAGGTCGCCGGGGATGGCCTTTTTTGCTGCTCCCGGCGTATTCATAAGTGCGGAAAATCCCGCAGTTCCGCTATTTAGTCTTGGGGGCCTGAACTCTCACATGCACGGTCTTTCCCTCGCCCTGCAATTTGCACTGTGCTGCGTCCTTGTCGCTGTCAGTACGCTTTCGGCCCAATTGGCGGTTTTGGCCTGGGTCCGGGTTTTCCGCAAAAGCCCCAAACTCTCCCGCGCCACCCTTGGCGAGGACGAACTGCCGCATGTGCTGGTGCAGCTGCCGGTTCGCAATGAAGGTCTTTTGGCGGTCAGGGTCACCGAAGCCGCCGCCGCGATGGACTGGCCCAAGGACCGCCTCACCATCCAGCTTTTGGACGACGGCGACGACGACAATCACGCCGCTTTGGTGCGCGACGCCCTGGCGGTGACGCCCGAAGGGGTGAAGCTGGACATCTTGCGCCGCGGCAGCCGCACCGGCTTCAAGGCCGGCAATCTGGCCTTCGGCCTCCAGCATTGCGATGCGCCCTATGTGGCGATCTTCGACGCCGATTTCGTGCCGCCGCCGGATTTCCTGCGCCGGACTTTGCCGGTGCTGGTGGCCGATCCGGGGCTTGCCTTCGTCCAGGCGCGCTGGGGCCATGCCAACCGCAATGCCAACTGGCTGACGCGGGTGCAGGGGCTGTTGCTGGATTCCCATTTCGCCGTGGAACAGGAAGCGCGCTTCCGCGCCGGCCTGCCGATTTCCTTCAACGGCACGGCGGGCGTGTGGTCGCGCGCCGCGATCGAAGAAGGCGGCGGCTGGACCGGCGACACCTTGACCGAGGATCTGGACCTTTCCATGCGCTGCATGATGCAAGGCTGGCGCGCGGCGATGATGCCGGAACTGACCGTGCCGGGCGAGTTGCCCCAGACCGCGGCGGCATGGCGGGCGCAGCAGGCGCGCTGGACCAAGGGCCATGCCCAAACCGCGCGCAAACTTCTGCCGCAAGTCTGGACCAGCGAGATGCCGCTTTGGAAAAAAGCGGCGATGACGCTCCAGATGTGCCAATTCGCTTTCTACATGCTGGCTTTTTCCAGCGCCGCGATCTCGCTGACCCTGATGTATATGGGCGTGGTCTATTATTCGGGCGTGGCGCTGCTGGGCCTGATCGTCACCGCGCTGGGGCTCTGTTCCTCGATCGGATATCTCTATCTGGGCCAGCGCATGCTGGGGTTGCACCGCGAGCCCAGGCTCTATCGCGCCTTGCTGCTGGCGGTGGTGTTTCCCTCCGGCCTCATCCTGGCCAACACCCGCGCCACCTTCGAAGCCTTTTTCAGCACCCGCATGGATTTCAACCGCACCACGCGGGTGGGCGAAAAACATGCCGGCGGATGGCGCGGCGTGCCGGAACTGATCGCGGGCGTGCTGCTGCCGATCTTTGCCTTCGCCGAATCCAATTGGAGCGCGGTGTTCTTCTTCTTCGCCGTGTCGGGACTGGTTTCCATCGGCATCATGGGCGCGTCCGGAACCGGCGATCCCGTCCGCCAGCGGATCACACCGGGCGAGTGAGCCGCGGCCGCGAAGCGGACAGTCCATAGCGCCAGCGT
Organism: Pseudomonadota bacterium; assembly: GCA_018242085.1. Taxonomy (GTDB): domain Bacteria; phylum Pseudomonadota; class Alphaproteobacteria; order Micropepsales; family Micropepsaceae; genus Rhizomicrobium. The sequence continues at coordinate 2,140 of JAFECO010000180.1, read as the reverse complement.
ATGGACGGTTCAGTGAACCGTTTTGAGCGGCGAACGCGCCGAGCCCTAGCGAGGCGCAATTTCAAAACTTGGCAGCGCCCCTTTCTCGCAGCGCGCACAATGGCGGCCTAGAGTTCCATTCAAATTTGAATCAATCTTCTAACCCTGTCTTTGTACGGAGGATTTAGCATCCTCCTCCAGGATCGGAACTGAGCGCGATGCGTCAGGGTGGAATAAAAATCGCGGCACTGGCTTTTGCGGCGGCGGGATTGGTCGGCTGCGCCAGCGACCGCGCCGCTTACGATGGTTTTCCCGCCGCGCCCGGAGCCCCGCTTGAAACACCCGGCCGCTCCGCGCAAGCGGGCCCGCTGGAATGCGCGCCCTATGCGCGCGAACATTCCGCCGTGAAACTGTATGGCGATGCCTGGACCTGGTGGGGCAAGGCGTTAGGCAAATTCGCCCGCGCCGCAACGCCCGAAACCGGTTCCGTCCTGGTGCTGAACGGCTATGCCGGGCCCGAACGGGGTCATGTCGCGGTGGTGCGCAGCCTGATCTCCAGCCGCGAAATCCGCGTCGACCATGCCAACTGGCTGGGCGATGGCGCGATCTATGTCGATGACCCGGTGGCGGATGTCAGCGCCAATAATGACTGGAGCATTGTGCGGGTCTGGAACATCAAAACCGGCGGCTGGGGGAAACGGACCTATCCCGTTCAGGGCTTCATTGGGCCGGGTAGCGACAGCGGGCGCGAAGCGCCCCGGACGGATCCAGATCTCGACGAAGACGCCGATCCGGCCCGGATCGCCCGTGTCGAACTCGGAATACCGCAATAATTTCAACAAGTTAATTACGTTTCCCGGCCCGGTTTGAACCCTGCCGCAGAAAAGCCTATTTTCCCGCGCCTTCGGCCGGGGGGTTACCGGTTCTTCTGCGGATCAGATGCGTTTCATCGTCATGAAAAGCCGCCGCACCAACTTCTGTCATCCGTGATACCTCCCGCTCCCTCCGATCCGACCGACCCGCTTGCCGGCCTGCCGCCGTCCAAGCCTGCGACACCGCCACAGCGTACCGGCTTGATCCGCAATGCGGGACTGATGCTGGGCGCCTTGGGCGTGGTGTTCGGCGATATCGGCACCAGCCCGCTTTACGCCTTGCGCCAGACGGTGCTGGACACCACCGGCGGCTTTTCCAACCACGTCGCGGTGATGGGCTCGCTGTCGATGATCTTCTGGGCGCTCCTGATCGTGGTGACCCTGAAATATGTCACCACCATCATGCGCGCCGACAATAACGGCGAAGGCGGCACCCTCGCCCTGGCGGCGCTGGCGCACCGCTCGCCCGGACAAAGCCGCAGGCTGAAATCCACCATCGGCATCGGCGCGGTGATCGGCCTGGCGCTGTTCTATGGCGACGGCATGCTGACGCCCGCGATCACCGTGCTGTCGGCGGTCGAAGGCCTGGAAGTGGAAAGCAAAGCCTTCGCGCCGCTGGTGGTGCCGCTGACGCTTCTGATTCTGATCCTGCTGTTCGCGTTTCAAAGCCGCGGCACGGCCAAGATCGGGCGGCTGTTCGGACCGGTGATGCTGCTCTGGTTCGTGACCCTGGCGGTCCTGGGTGCTTTTTCGATCGTGAAAAATCCCGCCATCCTGGCGGCGGTCAATCCGCTTTATGCCATCGACCTCTTCATCCAGGCGCCCTGGATCGCCTTTGTGTCGCTGGGCGCGGTGGTCCTGGCGGTGACCGGTTGCGAAGCGCTTTACGCCGATATGGGGCATTTCGGCAAAAAGCCGATCCAATATGCCTGGTATTTCGTGGCGCTGCCGGCGCTGCTGATCGATTATTTCGGCCAGGGCGCGGCGCTGTTGCGCGATCCCAACCTGGCGGGCGCCGCCTTCTTCTCCATCGTGCCCCATGAAATCCATCTGCCGATGGTGATCCTGGCCACCATGGCCGCCGTCATCGCCAGCCAGGCGGTCATCACCGGCGTCTTCTCCATCACCCAGCAGGCCGTGCAGCTGGGCCAGCTGCCGCGCATGGAAATCCGCCACACCTCCGCGACGGAATATGGCCAGATCTATGTTCCCCGCATGAATGTGTTTCTGGCGGTCGGCGTGGTCCTGATCGTGCTGATCTTCAAGAATTCGGGCGCGCTGGCGGCGGC
>JAFECO010000017.1 GCA_018242085.1 Pseudomonadota bacterium | reverse complement strand
GCGGGCAATGTCTTCGGACGACGCGCCGAACTCCATCGCCAGCACGGCTTCGGCCAGAAGATTGCCGGCTTCCGGGCCGATGATGTGGCAGCCCAGCACGCGGTCGGTCTTGGCGTCGGCCAGGATTTTCACGAAACCGTCGGTCGAGGCGATGGTCTTGGCGCGGGCATTGGCGGTGAAGGGGAATTTGCCGACTTTGTAAGCGACGCCCGCCGCCTTCAATTCTTCCTCGGTCTTTCCCACCGTCGCCACTTCCGGGAAGGTGTAGACCACCGACGGAATGGCATCGTAATTCACGTGGCCCGCCTTGCCGGCGATCAGTTCGGCCACCGCCACCGCCTCGTCTTCAGCCTTGTGCGCCAGCATCAGGCCTTCGCGGCAATCGCCGATGGCATAGATGCCCGGCACATTGGTCTTGTAGTGATTGTCCGTGACGATCCTGCCGCGCTTGTCCAGCGCCACGCCCACTTTGTCGAGACCCAGATTGTCGGTGTAAGGCCGCCGGCCGATGGCGACCAGCATCACATCGGCTTCGATCACGCTTTTCGCGCCGCCCGCCGCCGGTTCGACGGTGACGGCCAGGCCGGTCTTCTTTTTCTCCACGCCCGTGACTTTGGTGGAAAGCTGGAACGTCATGCCCTGCTTGGCGAGGATACGCTGAAACTGTTTGGAGACTTCCAGGTCGATGCCCGGCGTGATGCGATCGAGGAATTCGATCACCGTCACCTCGCTGCCCAGCCGCTTCCACACCGAGCCCAACTCCAGCCCGATCACGCCCGCGCCCACCACCAGCAACTTCTTCGGCACTTGCTTGAGCGCAATGGCGCCGGTGGACGACACGATCTGTTGCTCGTCGATGGTGACGCCCGGCAGGGGCGCAACGTCCGAACCGGTGGCGATGATGATGTGCTTGGCGGTCAGGCTGCGCACGGCGCCATCCTTGCCCTTCACTTCGACTTTGCCCGGCGCGGTGATGCGGGCCTCGCCCACGATCCCTTCCACCTTGTTCTTGCGGAAGAGGAATTCGACGCCCTTGGTGAGCTCGCCCACCACCTTGTCCTTCTGCGCCATCATGGCGGGCAAATCGAGTTCGACCGTGGCCTTGATGCCCAGCTTGGCGAAATCGGCATGGGCTTCATGGAAGCGCTCGCTGGCATGGAGCAGCGCCTTGGAGGGGATGCAGCCGATATTCAGGCAGGTGCCGCCGAAGGTGCCGCGCTTGTCCACGCAGGCCGCGGTAAGGCCGAGCTGGCCCAGCCGGATCGCGGCGTTGTAGCCGCCGGGACCGCCGCCGATGACGATTGCGTCGAAATTGTCAGCCATGAGAGAGCCTTGATAGTGAGGTCGTTAACGGGAGCGGTTCCAGGAAAAGTGTGTAGCGGTTTTCCGTCCGGAACCGCGACAAAATAAGGTGATGGTTTGCGGGCCGGACCATAGCCAAGGCGAAGGGGCGCGCAAGGAGCGATTCTGGGGGCGGGGCTGCTATTCCCCTGCCGGCTCTGGGGCCATTTTTGCCCCTTCGACCGCACCGCCTTGCCCTTTCAGGGCCGGATCGGGGAAGACCAGCTCCACCACCGTGCCCCGGCCGGCTTCGGAATGGACCGAGGAGACCCCGCCCAGCTGGGCTCCGAAGGTCCGGATCAGGCGGGAGCCCACGCTTTTGCCGGTCTCGTCCATGGTGAAACCGATCCCGTCATCGGCGATGGAAAGCTTGAGCTTGCCCGCCCCCTCCGGCGCCAGCTTGACCGTGATCACGCCCTGCCGCTGCAGCGGATAGGCATGCTTGAAGATGTTGGTCAGCGCCTCGACCGTGAACAGGGCCAGGGCGACCGCGATGCCGCTATTCACCACCATATGCGGCACATCGACTTCGACCCGCACATGCTCGGTATCGCCCATGCCTTCGGCGATCTGGCGGGACAATTCATCCAACAGCTGCTTGAGGTCCAAAGTGGACTGGTCTTCCAGCTCGTTGAGAATCCGGTGCACCAGCGCCAGCGCGTTGATCCGCGTCTGCGCCTGCATCAGGGCGTCGCGGGCATGGAGGTCGCGGACCTGGTTGGCCTGGATCGACAGCAAGCTCATCACGATCTGCAGATTGTTCTTCACCCGGTGATGGATTTCCCGGATCAGGGTGGTCTTGAGATTGACGGCCTCGCGCAGGCGGCGGTCGCGGTCCTGAATCCCGCCCGCCATCTCGCTCATCGCTTCGCCCAGCTGCTTGAATTCGGTGGGCGCGTCGGCAAGGTCGGGGCGGATGGTGTAATGGCCGCTGCGATACGCGATGGCGATGCGGCGCAGATAGAAAATCCATTGCGTCACTTGCCGGTCGGTGGCGAACCAGATCGCGATCCAGGCGAACAGGATCATCGCGATGGGCAAGAGGAAATCGATCCCGACATGGACATAAGTCTGGCCGAACAGCCGGTCTTCCTGTTCGGCAAAGGCGACGAACAAAGTGTCGCCCATCAAGGCGGTGTTGCCGAAGCGCCAGGCGCGGCCCGCCTGATAAGCATCCAGCGACGCGCCGTCGGGAAAGCCCGCCTTCATCGCCGCCGCCGCGATGCCCGGCGCCACCTTGGCGTCGTTGGTGGCCAGAATGGCGCCGTTGCGGTCATAGACCACCGCCACCGCGCCCTTGGGCAAGGGGTGTTGCTTGAGCAAATAGCCGAACCATTGCGCGTCCAGGGTGATCGCCAGACTGCCATCGAAGCTGCCATCGGCCTTGAGCAGCGGCAGCTGGGTGCCCACCACCGGGCGGCCCGATGCCTGGCTGATGGTGCGGGTGCCCACCACCACGCCCTTGGCGGCTTTGATCCGGTCGAACACCGGCATCTTGCCGATGTTGATGCCCTTGGCCAGCGGCACCGCCGAGCACACGAACATGCCGTTGGCATCGATGCGGCTGAGATTGGTGAAATAGCTCACCCCGATCATCGCGTCGGCCAGGATGCCGTCGCAATTGCCGCTCATGTCGCGCACATCCTGAAGCGATCCCATGGCGCGCAGGATCTGCTCGCCCGCGTTCAGCACTTCCTGCTGATTGGCGGCGGTGGCGCGCGCGCTTTGAATGAGTTGGGCGCGCACGTCTTCGGTGTCGCGCTTCACCCGCTCCACGCCCTGGAAGATGCTGACCCCGACCACCGGCAGAAGCGCGATGGTGATGATCAAGAGCAGCCGGCGGCGCAGGGTCCAGCCGGGATCGCCTATCGACGGTTGCGCGGCGTCGTAAGAATTATTTGGGGCGGCGTTTTCCACCGGTATCCCCTGCTTCGGGCGGGGCAAGCCGGTCCAACTGCGCCATGATTTCACGGGCGGCGTCTCCTTCGGCGGGCCGCGATACGCCGTCCAGCGTATCATCGCCGTCAAGGATTTCCATCAACGCTTTGCGTGCGCGCGCCACACGGCTTTTGACCGTGCCGACCGCGCATTTGCAGATCGCAGCCGCGTCCTCATAGGAAAAGCCGCCGGCGCCCACCAGGATCAAGGCTTCGCGCTGCTCGTCCGAAAGAACACGCAAGGCACGCGCGGTGTCGGAAAGCTGCGCGGAGAAGACCTGATCCTCGCCGCCGCCGGGAATCCGCTCGGCCGCTTCCTGGTCCCAGGGCGCCTGACGCCAGGCCCTGCGGCGGTCGGAATAGAATTGATTGCGCAGGATGGTGAACAGCCAGGCCTTCAGATTGGTGCCGGGGATGAAGGTGGAGCGGCTCTGCCATGCCTTCACCAGGGTCTCTTGCGCCAGGTCGTCGGCGCCTTCCTGATTGCCGGTCAAGGACCGGGCGAAGGCACGCAGGAACGGGATCAGAGCCAGCAATTCGGATTTGAAATCGCCGTCGCCCTCATTCTTGCCGGGTTCGAAATGCGCGCGTGCTGGAGTTGCTACCATTACGACACCTTCTTGCCCGGACGGGCATCCTCGGCATCGTCGATGCGGCGCAGCAGATCGAGAAAGTCCTCCGGCACGGGCTCCTGGGCGACATCGTCATACATGCGACGAAGCTCGCGCCCGATGGCCCGCTGGCGGGCCCGGATGGCGCGGGATTTTTCGTTGGGTTTTTCCTCGGACACGGCGTTATCCCATGACATATGACGACGAGCACTCCATTGGCGTAGATACCCCGCCGGTTTCGCGCCCCATACGCTTGCAAACGCCTCCTCTGTGGAAAGGTTCCGGCCTTGGAGGGAACTTTTTCGGCTGGCGGGAATTTCCGATTCGCGCTTTTCTTAACGCCGAAGGAGCCTTCCTCATGAGCATGACGCAAACCCTTGCGCCGCACCTGCCCTATTTGCGCCGCTATGCCAGGGCGCTGACAGGTTCTCAGGCCTCGGGCGACGCCCATGTGAGGGCCGCTTTGCAGGCCCTTCTGGAAGGCGATGAGAGCTTGACCGAGGGGGTCCCCCCCAGGGTGGCCCTGTACCGGCTGTTTCATGCCATTTGGCAGTCCGGGGCCGAGCATTATGACGAAGCCGATGGCGGAAAAGGCCCGGAAAGCCGGCTGAAGGCCCTGTCCGCCTCCAAGCGGGCCGCCCTTTTGCTGACGGCGGTGGAGGCGTTCAGCCCCGAAGAGGCCGCCTTCATCATCGACGAAAGTCCCGAAGAGGTGGAAACCGCCATTCTGGACGCCCAGAAGACCATCGACGGCCAGCTGGCCAGCAAGGTCCTGATCATCGAGGACGAGCCGATTATCGCCATGGACCTGGAAAATCTGGTCACCGAGCTGGGCCATAAGGTGGTCGCCATTGCCGGCACCCGTGACGAGGCCGTGGCCAAGGCCAAGTCCGAGCGTCCCGGCCTGGTCCTGGCCGACATCAACCTGGGCGAAGGGGGTTCGGGCATCGATGCGGTCAATGAAATCCTGGCGTCTTTCGATATTCCGGTGATTTTCATCACCGCCTATCCAGAGAAGCTTTTGACGGGCGAGCGGCCAGAGCCTACCTACCTGATCGCCAAGCCGTTCCTGCCGGAGACCGTGCAGGCGACGGTGGGCCAGGCGCTGTTTTTCCACCCGGTGGCGAAACAAGCAGCCTGAAACCCGATTATCATTTTTGAGTCATTGGAGAATTTGACATGGCCGCCAAGAAGAAAACCGCTGCCGTCGCCATCGATGCGCGCTTGACCCAACTGCGCCGCGATTTCGAGGCGCTGCAGGAGGACATCAAAGGGCTGGCGGGCGATGTCGGGACCGTGGCGTCGGATCGCGCCCATCTGGCGATGCGTTCGGCCGAAGATGTCGCCGACCGCGCCATGCGCCTGGCCGAGGAAGCGGCGCGCGAGGCCAAGGTGATGGCCGGCGAATTCCGCGAGGATGCCGAAGAATGGGCGGAAGAACATGCCGAGGATCTGCGCGCCCAGGTGCGCGAGAATCCCTTGACCGCCGTCTTGATCGCCGGCGGCATCGGCGCCTTTCTGGGCGCGATATTTCTTCGCCGTTGATTTGCCTGTAAGAATTGATGGCGTAAGCTTCTTTTCGCAATCGAGCGGCCGTCTGGGGGTTTCATGTTCGCGCGCCTGAGCGCAAAGGCGATCGTGCTGGCGGCCGGTATTGCGCTGGTCTTTTTCGGCGTCGGCCTGATCGGTCTTGGCATCGCGACCAGCCTGGAGCCTTTCGTGGGCGCCGCCTGGGCCGACGCCATCGCGGGCGCGCTGTTCCTTCTGCCGCCGCTGATCTGGGCGATTGCCGTGATCAGCGCGCGGCCGGCACGCCCGGCGCCGCAAGCCGATGCCGGCGCGCGCCAGATCATGGCCGCCATCATCGCCGCGCTGGCCAAGGAAACGCCTTGGATCGCGGTGGTGGGCGCCGGTCTTGCCGGCGTCGCCAATCTGTTTCTCGCCCGTAACAAGAACCGAAAATAGCACTCCGTCGCCTCGAAAACGGAACCGGGAACCTCGCGCGCACGTTCTTTTGAACGGTTCGCAGGCGAGGACATCCATGCTCGGTTGGGCTTTGACGTTTCTGATCCTGGCGCTGGTCGCCGGATATATGGGCTTTTTCGGTCTCGCCGGCCTGGCTGCGACCATCGCCAAAATCCTGCTGATCGTTTTCGTCATCCTGCTGATCGTCAGCGCTTTTTCCGGCGCGCTGCGCGGCCGGCCGCCGGTCTAGGTCATGCGCATTCCCACCCGCATTCTGGAACACCCCGTTGAAACGGCGATCGCCAGCATCCTGCTGCTCACGCTTCTGGTCGGGTCCGTGGACTTCAAACCCGCCCCGCAAGCGGCCGGAACGGCGCTACCCGCGACCGCGCAAAAGCTGTGAAAATATTTTTGCCGGGCCAGGAACCCGGCCGGGGGGACTTCGTTCTCTAGTGCGAGCGGACGTCCGATCCGGAACGCCCCCAGCCCCTTCGACAGCCCGCTTCGGGTGTCCGCTCTCTTCTCCCAAAATCCGGAAAAGCTTTTTTCTTCAAGGCGCTCTGCCTTGGATTACGGCTTCTGGGCGGTCCACAAGATAGACCCAATAGCGGCCCGCATCATGTCCACGCGAAATATCGGGGAGAGGTTTGAGGCGCGCAAAACTCCCCATAAAAGCAGCATCAAACATGTGCGCCTGATCGGCGAAATAAAGCAGCGGTCCGGATTTGAGCCGGACAATGGGGGCTTCGAGATAGCGATTGGGCTGATCCACCGCCACCACGGGTAATGCGGGTTGATAAAAGCGCAGCCAGGCCGTGGTTTCGTAATCGCTGGTGACGATCGCTTGGGCGCCATTTTCCCGCATCAGGTCGCCCACCGTCTGCGCGGTCTCGCGCATGCCCGCGCCCAAAAGCCGCGCCAGGGGATCGCGCTTGAGCGGGATCAGTCCGGTGGCGGCCTGCAGATAGGCCAGCAGCAGAATGGCCGCCGCCACGGGCATGGCCAGCCTTGCGCACCAGCCGCGCCAGCCGGGCCCCGGCGCGAACGCGTCCGCCGCCAGGATCGCCAGCATGGGGTAGAGGAAAGCGGGCCAATTGCCTTGCACCCGGTCGTGCAAGGCGTGGATCAGAAAATAGACCAGGGCGGGCGCGATCAAGGCGACCAACAGGAAGCGGTCGTCATCGCGCCGCCGCGCAGCCCATGCCCCCATCACCGCCAGCACAAGAAGAAACGGCGTGGCCATGCCCAGCTGCGCGCCGATGAATTCGCCCAGAAAGCGCGCGGTGAGATGTCCGCCCGAGACGCGGCCGAACTGAAACGCGAAGGTCATCCACTGATGCTGCGATTGCCACAACAGATTGGGCAGGAAGATCAGAAGCGCCAGCACGCCGCCGGCCCAGGGCCAGAACGTCGTCAGCCATGACCGCGCGCGCGGATTGGCCAGCAGCCAAACAGCAGCGCCGGCGCCCGCGAACAATCCGGAATATTTGGACAGAAGCCCCAGCCCCGCCGCCACGCCGGCCCAAAGCCACCAGCGCCCATCCTGCGTTTGCTGCAGCTTCGCCAGGCAGAACAAGAATGCAGCGGTGGCGGCGATGGAGGGCGTGTCGGGCGTCACCGCCAGCATTTCCACGCCGGTCATCAAAGTCAGGTTGAACAGAAGCACGGCCAGCGCCGCCTTCGTGCCGTCGCGCAGGATCGCCAGGCCCGCCTGCCAGATGAACCAGCTTGTCACGATGGAAAGAAGCACGCCGCAGAAGCGCACGCCGAATTCACTGTCGCCGAACAACAGCGTGCCGATGCGGATCAAAAAAGCGATGGCGGGCGGATGATCGTAATAGCCCGCCGCCAGATGCCGCGACCAAAGCCAGTAATAAGCTTCATCCGCCGACAAAGGCAGGAAAGCCGCCATCGCCGCGCGTATCAGAAGCAGGCCCGCGACGGCCAGTCCCGCATTGCGCGGCGAGATCAACGTGCCCGCCACACGAACAGGGTGGACATGGCGTAATTCCACAAAGCGCCCATGATCGCACCCACCGCGCCCGCCACCCACCAGACCTGCCGCTCGGTGTAAAGCCAGGAGGCCAGATCGACATTGGTGAGCACGCCCACCGATCCGATCAGGCAGAACAGGACAAAGCCGCGCAGCATCGCCACGCCTTTCAACCGCCGGTCGCGATAGGTGAGTTCGTTGTTGAGAAGAAAATTGCTGGTCATCGCCACTAGGGTGGCGATGACCTGGGCGGCGCGGAAGGCATCGGGAAGAAAGATCAGCGACAGGCGCAGCGCGATCAGATGCACCACCAGGCCCAGGGTGCCGACGATGGCGAAGAACAGAAAGCGCGGATCGACCAGGTCGCCGGTCATCTTGGCCAGCAGCAGCCCCAGAAACTCGACCCCGATCTGGGCATTGAATTTGCTTTCGCCGTCGAAGCGCGTCCCGAAGACATAAGGCTGTTCGGCGATTTTGAGCCGCTCGCCGCCGGTGGCGGCGATGTCGAGCAGGATCTTGAATCCCACCGGCGACAGGCGGGGGGCCAATTCCTCCAGCCGGTCGCGGCGCATCATGAAGAAGCCGCTCATCGGATCGCTGAGATTGGTGCCCACCAGCCGGTGCGTCAGCTTGGTGGCGAGGCGGGAGATGGCGCTGCGGCTTCCGGAGAAACTGTCCGCGCTGCCCCCTTCGACATAACGGGTGCCGGCGACTAGGTCCGCGCCGCCGTCTTTCAGCCGCGCCAGCATCTGCGGCAGCACTTTTTCGTCATGCTGCAGATCGGCGTCGATCACGGCCACGAAAGGCGCCGCGGATGACAGCATGCCTTCGATGCAGGCGCCCGCCAGCCCGCGCCGCCCCACCCGCCTCAGGCACCGCACCCGCCGGTCCTGGGCGGCGATAGCCTTGACCGCCTCCGATGTCCCATCGGGCGAATTGTCGTCGACAAAGATCACTTCCCAGGAAATACCGGTCAGCGCGGCATCCAGCCGCCGCACCAGCTCGGCGACATTGCCCCGCTCCTTATAGGTGGGCGCGACGATGGAAAGTTCGGCGCTCTGCATGATTCGGGTCCGCGCTAGGCAGGTTTAGGTGACGGGCGGACGCGATTCAGTCAAGAGCACGCCCCTTTTGGGGGCGGGTCAGAGATCGAAGAAGCTGAAATAGATGATCAGGCCCGCCAGCACGGCCAGGGCCAGGCTGATGCGCAAGACCCAGCGCACGGTCCCGGTTTCCGCACCCTGGCGCGCCTCCTGGGCGCTGAGGTCCTTGTGACTGTCCGTCATGGGCATCCACTCCTCTTATTCCGCCGCGTGATTGTTGGGGGTGAGCCGCCGCCGGACATCCGCGATCGCTTCCTCGATCTGGTCCATCCGTCCGGCATCGGCGTCATGGGCCCAGGCCTGCAAAATCTCCAGCCGCTCGCCATCATCGAAACGCCGGTCGCGCACCACATCGCCCGGCATGCGGTAGAAGCGGCTGGGATGCGCCTTGATGTCTTCAAGCAATTTCTTTTTCGCCATGACCGCGCGCTTTCACGGGAGCCGTGTCAGATCCGGCCCATCAGTGCGAGCACCAGAACGATCACCAGCACAAGACCCAGAGTACCGGACGGGTAATAGCCCCAGCCGCGGCTATGGGGCCATGACGGCCAGGCGCCAAGCAGAAGCAGCAGAAGCACGATGATCAATATGGTTCCAAGCATGGCTCAAATCCCTTCCGCGTCTGAAAATCAATTATTGCTGAAACTCCCCGGCAAGGGCCCGGTTCCCCCTTGGCAGGCGGCAAGACCCGCGCCGCCATGACCACCCAAAACAATTTTACGATGCGGCGCAGCGAAATCGCGCCGCAGCCGTTTCGGGGTTGATCTGCGCAAGGATGCCGCGCGTAATATTGTCTGGACCGCGCGGCGGTCGCTATACTGTTCCGGTTTCGGGGGGAAATTGAGGATGCGCTTGGTTCCGTCTTCCTTTGTCGAAAAAGGCTGGCGCGACGCGCTTGCTCGCCTGGAAGCGGGTCGGCTGGAATTTGTCGCGCCCAATGGCGAAATCACCTTCGCGGGCGGCAAGGCCCCCGGCCCCAATGCGCGCTTCCACATCCATGACTGGGACGTGATCCGCCGCGTGATGGCGCGGGGCGATATCGGTCTGGGCGAGGAATTCATCGCCGGCAGCTGGGAGACCGACAATGTCGAAAACCTCATCAGCCTCTTCCTGCTCAACCTGCACCATCTGGAGAAATTCTCGGACGGCAATCTGATCAACCGGCTGGGCTTTGTGATCCACAATGCCTTGGTGCGCCGCAACTCCATCGCTGGATCGGAACGCAACATCAAGGCGCATTACGATGTCGGCAACGAGTTCTATTCCTTGTGGCTGGACAAGAGCATGACCTATTCGTCGGCGCTCTATCAGAACACCGACGCGCTCTATCAAGCCCAGCAGAACAAATATGACCGCATCTTGAGCAAATTCGACAAACCAAAAGCCAATGTGCTGGAGATCGGCTGCGGCTGGGGCGGGTTCGCCGAGCGGGCGGCGAGCGCCGACCATCATGTCACCGGCCTCACCATTTCTCCGTCGCAGCACAAATTCGCCACCGAAAGACTGGGCGCCAAGGCCGAAATCCGCTTCGAGGATTACCGCAAATCCAAGGGCACTTTCGACCAGATCGTGTCGATCGAAATGTTCGAAGCGGTGGGTGAGCATTATTGGCCGCAATATTTCGCCACCGTCGCCGAGCGCCTGAAGCAAGGCGGCCGGGCGGTGATCCAGACCATCACCATCCGCGACGAATTGTTCAGCGGTTATCGCAGCCGCAGCGATTTCATCCGCCATTATGTGTTTCCCGGCGGCATGCTGCCGTCCCTGGGCCGCTTCCGCGAGGAGGCCGAACGGGCGGGCCTGAAATTCGCCGATGCCTTCTCCTTCGGCAAGGATTACGCGCGCACCCTGCGCGACTGGTCCACGCGCATGCAGGAGAAAAGCACCGAGATCATGGCGCTGGGCCACGACCAGCAATTCCTGCGCAACTGGGAATTCTACCTGGGCATCTGTGCCGCGTCGTTCAATGTCGCCCGCACCGATGTGGTGCAGGTCGAACTGGTCAACGCGTAATCCTTTCGGCCTGACGCCCCATCGCGGGCAGCAGCAACAGCGCCAGGAAAAACAGCCCGCCCAGGATCCACCAGGCTTCGTTGCAGGATTGCGTGAGCCCCGCGCGGCGCACCATCGGCTCGATCAAGGCCTGAGTCACCGGATCGACCGGGCCCATCGGGCGGTTGTGAAAAAGCTGGACCGGCAATCCCGCCAGCGCCGCCGCTTTCGGATCACCCGCCTGAAGCCGCGCCACCAACGACGCGACATGTCCCGGCGTGCGCTCGTTCAGGATGGTGTCGATCACGGCGATGCCGATGGCGCCGCCCAGATTGCGCATCAGGTTGAACAACCCGCTGGCTTCCGCCACCTGGTCCTGCGGCCAGATATCCAGCGCCAGGCGCGTGGCCGGCAGAAGACAGAACAGGATCGCCAAGCCGCGCAGCACCTGCGGCCAGAACAAGGCGTCGAAATCGCTGGTGATGGTGGCAAAGCCGTTGGCGATCAGGCCCGCGCCGAACAATGCAAAACCCAAAGCACTCAACATCCGAGCATCGGCGCGGGTTTCGGCCCAGGCGGCCACGGGCGCGGTGATCAACTGGGCCGCGCCGGTCACCGTCAGGATCATGCCGATCGCCAGCGGCGTATGCCCCCGCACCAGCCCCAGGAACAGGGAAAGCAGATACACCGATCCATAAAGTCCGGCGCCCAAGATAAAACTGAGCCCGCAGCCCAGCGCGAAACCGCGATGACGGAAGCGGCCCAGATGCACAAAAGGATGCGCCACCGACAAGGCGCGATAAATGCCGAAGCCGCCCGCCAGGAGGCAAAGACCGGCCAAGCCCGTCACGCGCATGCCTTGCCAATGCTGGCGCGGCGCTTCGCTGAGCAGCCATTGCAGTCCCGCCAGAAATACGGCGAACAGCAACAAGGTGAGAATATCGACGCGCCTCAACGCCGCGAAATCGCCGTCTTCTTTTTTCAGGGTGGCCAGCACGGTCAGCACCACGACCAGGCCCGGCACGATGTTGATCAGGAATATCCAGTGCCAGGATTGCGTCTCAGTCAGCCAGCCGCCCAGAAGCGGCCCCATGGTGGGCGCCAGCAACGCCGCCACGCCCGCCATGGTCGTGGCCAGGACCTGATGCGGCCGGGGGATCAGCACGAACACCGCCGTGAACACGGAGGGGATCAGCATGCCGCCGAAAAAGCCCTGCATCACGCGCGCCGCGATCAGGAATTCAAAACTGGGCGACAATGCGCAGGCCAGGCTGGCGGCGACAAATCCCAAACTGGCCAGCGCGAACAG
>JAFECO010000179.1 GCA_018242085.1 Pseudomonadota bacterium | reverse complement strand
CCGGTGATGCGCTCCTGCCAGGCGGGGGTATAGGGCACGTCGTCATCGAAGCTGGCGGCGACATTCTCGCCGCCAAGGCCGCGATCCACGCCATAATTGGCGCAGAGAAGATCGAACACCGTGGCGACATAGGTTTCACCATCGGCCAGTTTCAATTTCCGGACCGGAACCTGGCGCATGAGGATTTCGTCATGGCTGGTGCCGGCGAAATAGTCGTGCTGGCGGCCACCGAAATAGGGAAACGCCACCGGCAGAACCGCGTCGCGCTTCTCCATCACGGACATGGCCAGCGACACATGCGTTTCCGCGGCGCGCTGTTCCAGATTCCACTCGCCTTTTTCACCCCAGCGGAAGCCGATCGACCCTTGTGGCGCCACGGGCTGGTCCGTCAGTTCGTCAAAGGCCACCGTCTTCCATTCCGGATTGTTGGCCTCGCCCAGGCCGCCGGTGAAATCGCTGGCGCGCAGGAAACGCTCCGGCACCAAGCGGCCATCCTGCTGAACCAGCCGCACCAGGAACGGCATGTCGCTATATTTGCGGCAATAATCGGTGAAATACGGCGTCTGCCGGTCGACATGGAATTCCTTGAGGATGACGTGCCCGAACGCCATGGCGAGGGCCGAATCCGTGCCCTGCTTGGGATGCAGCCACAGATCGCCGAATTTCGCCGCTTCGCTATAGTCGGGCGTGATGACGACGCTCTTGGCGCCGCGATAGCGCGCCTCGGTATAGAAATGGGCATCGGGCGTGCGCGTCTGCGGCACATTGGATCCCCACAACAGCAGGAATCCCGCATTGTACCAGTCCGCGCTCTCCGGCACGTCGGTCTGCTCGCCCCAGGTCTGCGGCGAAGCCGGCGGCAGATCGCAATACCAATCGTAGAAACTCAGGCAGACGCCGCCCAGCAGCGACAGATACCGCGTGCCGGCGGCATAGGAAACCATCGACATGGCGGGAATGGGCGAGAAGCCGGCGACGCGGTCGGGACCATATTTGCGGATGGTATAGGCATTGGCCGCGGCGATGATCTCGTTGGCTTCATCCCAGCCCAAACGGACGAAACCGCCCAACCCGCGCCGCGAGGTGTAGGACTTGCGCTTGGCTTCGTCTTCGACGATCGCTTTCCAGGCCGCGACAGGCGTCAGCGTTTTGCGGGCCTGGCGCCAATGCCGGACCAGGGCACCGCGCACCATCGGATATTTCAAGCGATTGCCGCTATAGAGGTACCAGGAATAGCTCGCGCCGCGCGAACAACCACGCGGCTCATGATTGGGCAGCTCCGGGCGGGTGCGCGGATAATCGGTCTGCTGCGTCTCCCAGGTGACGATGCCGCCCTTGACATAGATCTTCCAGCTGCAGGAGCCCGTGCAATTCACGCCATGCGTGGAACGCACGATTTTGTCGTGCGACCAGCGCTGGCGGTATCCATCCTCCCAATGGCGATCCTCGTGGGTGGTTACCCCATGCCCTTCGGAAAAATTGCCGTCATATTTGCGGAAGAAAGTCAGGCGATCGAGAAATTGACTCACTTTTAGCTCCTCACGCGGTCGTGGCCGGCAAGAATGCCGTTCGGCCTGTCCAGTCCAGCCATTTCAGGAAGCGCGGGCAAAGTCCCAAGCGCGCGGATCTTGCTGCGTTCCATCAAGCGGATAGCGCCATGCATCCAGAGCAGCGCCAGGCTGACCAGGGCGAACAGCAACATGAAACAGCTGGTCCAGACTCCGGTCAGATCGTTCATGACGCCGAAGGCGATAGGCAGGAAGAAGCCGCCCAGGCCGCCGATCGCGCCGACAAGCCCGCCCACCGCGCCAACATGCTCCGGATAATAGACGGGGATATGCTTGTAGACGGCCGCCATGCCGATCGCCATGAAAAATCCTAGCACGACGGTCAGGATCACAAAACTTGAAAGCGTGATGCCGAAGGAAAATGCGATCGGGCCCTTTATCCCGTGCACGACATAGTCGGTCGCAGGGTAAGAGAGCGCGAAGCAGGCGATGCTGGATACCGTAAAGGTCAAGTACATGACCGTGCGCGCACCGATGCGATCAGCTACCCAGCCGCCCAGCGCCCTGAAGGCGGCGGCGGGCAACGCGAAGGCGGTGGTGAGAAGACCTGCCTTGGCGAGCGTCAGGCCATACATTCCCATATAATAGCGGGGCAGCCAGCTCGCGAGCGCGACGAAGGCGCCGAACACGAAGAAGTAATAAAGCGAGAACCGCCAGACTTGCAACTTGGCCAATGGAGCAAGCTGATCCTTTATTCCCTTGGCCTTCACAGTTCCCGACGAGCGCGCCGAAGTTACCGGGTCATCTTTCGTCAGCAGATAAAAGAGGACCCCGCCCACGGCCAGGATCACGGCATACAACCTGACCGTGTCGCGCCAACCCATCGCATTAACAAGCAATGGCGCCCCGAAAGTCGTAATCGCCGTGCCAATCGTGCCGGCGCCAAAGACGCCCAAGGCCGTGCCTTGGTGACTCCGGTCGAACCATTTGGAAACATAAGAGACCCCGACCGCAAAGGATCCGCCCGCGAATCCAAGGCCCAGCGCGGCCAGCAGAAACATATTCAGGCTGGAGGCAGTCGAGACGGAATAAACCGCGATGGCCGTCAGCAGCATCAGCAGCGCAAAGACCCGACGGCCGCCAAACTTGTCGCTGATAAGACCCAGAAAGAATCGGCTGAGGGCACCGGTCAATACCGGTGTTGCAACCAGAAGGCCGAATTCGGAATCATCCAGGCCAAGTTCTTGCTTGATTTTGACGCCGATGATCGAAAACAACGTCCACACTGCGAAACATATGGTGAAAGCGATAGTGGAAAACGCCAACGCCCTGTAGGGCGCCGCACCAGTTTGCCCTGACAGGGCACTCGCCGCAGAAGTCACGTTGCCTCCCTCGCCGTATCTCTAGATTAAAACGTTATTGCCTTGAGGCAAGACTCTCCTTGACCTGGATCAAGGACAGGCGGCGTGAGGTTCATGATTCTGGTTGAAAAATCGGACCAGCAAATCCATGAAATTGGCGCCTGCCCTGAAACGAATCTTTCCGGGAATACCGACACGGTTGGCCGGCCAGATTGCCGCAGTTTCCGGACAGCAGCGCATCGGCAAAGGCTCTTTTCTGTTCCGGAAAGGCGAATATCCGCAATTTGTTTACGGATTGCTCGAAGGGCGGGTCTCCCTGGTCACGGAAGCAAGGGGGGAGGATTCGATCGCCGAGTTCGTCGAGCCCGGCGATGTGATCCTGATCCCGCCGAGTCTGCTTGATCTTCCCTATATGGTCAGCGCCAAGGCCGTGACGGATTTGCGCGTCGTCATGATGCCGGCCGCGGATTTTCGGCGGATGACGGAAAGCGCGCTTCCCCTTGCGGTGGCCGTGAGCCGGATAATCGCCAAGCAATGGCGTCTCCTGCTCGGGCACCTGACGCAAACAAAAACGCAAGACGTGGCCGCGCGGCTCACCCAGTATCTGATCGACAATGCGGGGACCACCGCCGGCCCTTCCCGTTTCGCCTTGCGGGGCACGAAAAAGGAGTTGGCCGCGCATCTGGGCATGACGCCGGCGACCTTGTCGCGCTCGCTCAAGCGGCTTGAAGAATTGGGCGTGGCGACTTCGCGATCGGAGGTCCGAATCGAGAATGTCGCCCGCTTGCAGCGGTCAATTCGATCTTCCGGTGAGCTCAATGCGTGATGAACGTCATCTTCCCAAATCTCGCCGGTTGCGCTGGCTTGCCGTTTCCAGCTTGGCGATCGCATTCCAAGCGCTGTCGATGCCGGCGGCCCTGGCCGACCCGCTATTCGATGCCCTCGACAAAGGCCATGTGATTCTCGACGCCCGCCTCCGCTATGAAGCAGTCGACCAGGCGGGATTCTCTCGTGATGCCGGGGCCACCACCATTCGGGAGCGGCTCGGATACGAAACCGCCGAATTCGATTCCTTCAAGGCTCTTGTCGAAGTCCAGGCGACCCAGCATCTGTCCGGCGGCTTTAACGACTCCATCAATGGTCGCACAGCCTATCCGCAAATACCGGACCCTGAAAATTTCGGCCTGAACCGGCTTCAGCTTTCCTATTCCGGCTTGCCTGGCGCCACGGCAACGCTGGGCCGGCAGGTGATAAATCTTGACGATCAGCGGTTCATTGGTGCCAGCGCATTCCGGCAAAACGAACAGACTTTCGATGCCGCGCGGCTGGACTATGGCGGAATCACGGGACTGGTCGCGACATATATCTATATTGATCGCGTGAATCGGGTTTTCGGCGAACGAAGCCCGGTTGGGCATTTTAACGGCAATGTGCATGTCATCCATGCCGCCTACGACATCGCGGCTGTCGGCAAGCTGACCGGATATGCTTATTTGCTCGACCTCGACCAAAACCCGGCGCTGTCGACGGCCACCTATGGCGGCCAGCTCGCGGGCGCCCAACGCCTCAGCGACGGCTTCATGTTCCACTATCTGGTCGGCTATGCCCGGCAGAGCGGATATGCCGCCAATCCGCGCGAACTGGCGCTGGATTATTGGCGGACCGA
>JAFECO010000178.1 GCA_018242085.1 Pseudomonadota bacterium | reverse complement strand
CCTTTCACGCCCATGTTTCCCGCGTTATAACCAAATGGATATCACGGAGAAAATCATGATCCGCGCCGCCTCGCTCGCCCTGGCTCTGTTCGCGCTGCCCGCGTCCCAAGCCACGGCCGCCGAAATCCTGATTCACGACGCCAAGTCCCAGCCGGAAAGCCTGGCAGCCGCCGCCGACGGCACCTTGTTCGTGGGCAGCGCCAGCACGCCTTACGTCTATCGCGTCAAGAAAGGCGCGATGGCGGCGGATGTGTTTGTCGATGCCGGCAATGAAGGCGCGGGCACGTTCTTTCTCGGCCAGCTGGTGGACGATGCCGCCAAGACCTTGTGGGCCTGCCAGCTGACGCCGGTGCCGGGCACCACGCCCGCGATGCGCCGCACCGCCTTGCGCGGCTTCGACCTTGCCAGCGGAAAAGAAAAACTGCGCTGGACCCTGCCGGGCGACAACACCACCTGCAACGATTTCGTCACCGGTCCCGACAAGGCGCTCTATATCTCCGACACCGCCACCGGACGGATCTTCCGCCTGGCGCCCGGCGCCGCCACCGCCGATTTGTGGATGGAGCACCGGCTCCTGAACGGCATCGACGGCCTCACCTTCCTGGACGGCGTGCTCTATGTGAACAATGTGATCTTCAACAAGCTCTATCGCATTCCCGTCGATGCATCGGGCAAGCCGGGCGCGCCGGTCGATATCTGGTTCGACGCGCCGATGCGCGGGCTGGACGGCATGCGGGCCGCGAACGGCAAGATATTCGTGGCCAATGGCGGATCCGGCACCATCGCCGCCCTCACCATCAAGGACGACACCGCCCATGTCACGATCCTCAAAGACGGGATCGCGACCCCCACCGGAATCGAACCGGCGGGCGACACGCTGTGGTACACCGAACGGGGCGTGGGCAAGGTGTGGTCGATGGAACTTCCGAAATAGCCCCCTCTGCCCTTCGCAGCTTACTTTTGCGCGCCGGCTGACGCCGCCGCGCCGCGCTTCGCCGCCGCCCCGCCAAAAGTTACAGCCCCGGCGCGCGCCGGTGCGTAATATATGAGTTGTCGTCACCCTCTCCCGAAAATAGAAGCGTTGCAGCCGCGCGCCCGCGGACGCGCGCCGACGGTTTCAACACCAAGGGAGGAGAGTAGATGCGTAAAACAATGACGGGCGTGGCGATCGCGTTCGCCGCGCTGATGAGCCTGGCGCCGATGGCCGGGGCGCAGACCCTGAACCTGGAGGGCATCAAGCTGCCCACGGCGGAAGAGAATGCCAAGATGCCGGTGCCGGCCGTGGCCGATCCCCCGCCGCATATCGGCATCGCGGTGGATGTGCCGGGCGCCAAGGAACTGCCCGATCCCAAGCTGATCTATAAAGTGGTGTTCGACCTTGCCCCCGCCGCCAAAAGCCCGGACGAGATCAATCCCGGCCTTCTCACCGTGGGCCGCTTCGTCAACACCTTGGCGAAATACGGCGTGCCCCAGGACCACCGCAAATTCATCGTGGTGTTCCATCGCGGTTCGACCCCCGCCATCCTCACCAATGAGGAATACAAGAAGCGCAACAAGGGCGTGGACAATCCCAACATCAAGATCATGGACCAGCTGCACAAGGCGGGCGTGGATTTCCGCGTCTGCGGCCAGTCGGTGACCTTCAACCATATCGACCGGAAGACCATCCAGCCCATCGTGGAAGTCGATCTGTGGGCGGGCACCACGATCCTCAACCTGACCGCGCGCGGCTACGTCCATCTGGGCGGTGAAAGCTGATTGAATCGCTAAATCGATAGCGCCCCACACACGGACTTTCTTCCCCCGCATGGCGAAGCCATTGGCGGGGGAAGATGTCTTCCGAAGGCTTGCCTGAGGAAGACAGATGGGGGCAAAGAAAAAGCCGGGCTTTTCCTTGGGAATCTCCGCGCCCGCAAGGTTTCATTAACCGCGTTGCTGCACCCGCTTTTAAGCAAGCAAGCCGATGATATCGGGATCGTTTCGCCCGGTGTCCCGTGCCAGACCTTTCCACATCGCGTTGCATTTTCACATTTCTCTCGCGCGCCTTGTTCCAGCGCAGGGAAGGAAGCCGCGCGGCATGAATCCCACCGTCGATTTCGAGGAGGTCCGCGACCAGGTCCTGTCCGGGGCCGCAGGATTGCTGGACATCGACGCGGGCGAAATCCGCGCCGCGCCGCAGCCGGGACACCGGCTGTTCTATCTTCCGGTGCGGGTCAAATTCGCCCTCGCCTTCGCCATCGCCGCCGGCTGGATGATCCTCAGCATCTATCTGTCGCTCGCCTGGCTGCACGATCTCAGTCAGCTGATCGGCCATCCCCTGGCGCTGTTTCTGATCACCTTCATCGCCTATGTGCCCGGCTTCATGAACGCCTTCCTGATGGCCAGCCTTTTGATGGACCGGCGCCCGCCCCATGCCAAAGCCGCGCATCTGCCGGGCGTCACCGTGCTGGTGCCTTGCTACAATGAATCCGCCGCCGTGGCCGACACCATCGGCAGCCTGGCGCGGCAGAATTATCCGGGGCCGGTGGAGTTCCTGGTGATCGATGACGGCTCCAAGGACCGCACCTTGGAGATCGCCCATGAAACCGTGGCCGCGCTGCCGCCGGAAAAACAGGCGCTGTTCCAGGTCATGGCGATGGAGAAGAATGGCGGCAAGTCCGCGGCGATGAACCGGGGCCTCAAGCTGGCGCGGTACGGCCTGGTCGCCAGCGTGGACGGGGATTGCTGGCTTCTGCCCAATGGGCTGGAGCGGATCGTTTCCCGCTACATCGCCGATCCGCCCAACACCCGCGCGGTGGCGGGCACCATCCTGGTGCGTAATTCGCGCAAGAACTGGATCACCAAGGTCCAGGAATGGGATTACTTCCACGGCATCGCCGCGATCAAGCGGATGCAGAGCATGTATCACGGCACCTTGGTCGCCCAGGGCGCCTTCTCGCTCTATGACCGCAAGCTGCTCGACGAATTGGGCGGCTGGCCCCATGTGGTGGGCGAAGACATCGTGCTCAGCTGGTCCATTCTCGACAAGGGCTATCGCATCGGCCATTGCGAGGACGCGCTGATGTTCACCAATGTGCCCGAAAGCTTCCGCCAGTTCGCCCATCAGAGGAAACGCTGGTCGCGGGGCCTGATCGAAGCCTTCATGCGCTACGGCAAGCTTCTGTTCGCGCCGCGCATGTCCACCCTGTTCATCTGGTGGAATCTGCTCTTCCTGCCCATGGACATCGCCTATTGCTTCGGCTTCATGCCCGGACTGATCCTGGCCTTGTTCGGCTATTATTACATCGTGGGCATCATGACCTTGGTGCTCTTGCCCATGGCGATGGCCTGCAACGCGGTGATGCTGGCGATCGAAGGCAGCATGTTCCGCCACCAGGGCCTGAAGGTGCGGCAGAATTTCCTGGGATTCTTCTTCTATGCGATCTGCTACAGCTTCGTGCTGCAGCCGGTTTCGATCTGGGGCTATATGGCCGAACTGCTGGGCCTCAAGAAAAGCTGGGGCACCAAATGAAACTGTTTCCGGGATTGTTCGCCGCCCTTCTCATCGCCACGCCCGCCCTGGCGGCGGAGGATGACGGCCCGCAACAGGCGGCAGGCTTCGACATTTTCGGCTCCAGCGACGCCGATCATTTCCAGGTGGTCAAGACCGGGCTTTCCTATTACCCCGATTATGAAAGCACCCAGAAATATTGGGGCGCGCGGCTGGAGCATTTTCTTTTCTCCTCCGACACCGGCGGTTCGGGCCATGCGGAGCGGGGCTTCATCAATCTCGCCGACAGCATGGGCGATTGGAATTACAGCGGCACGGTGGGCACCGATGGAAAGACCCTGTTGGGGGCCGGCAGCATCTTCGCCCAGGGCATGCTCGACAACGCCAATGTCCGCCAGGAATATTTCCTCAACCGCGACCTGGTGGAAACGCCGCTGGGTTTCAATCGCGGCATCTATTTCACCTATTTCGGCGGCTCCTACGACATTCCGCTGGACGAGCGCAACACCATCACCGCGCTAGTGGGCGCCCAGCTTTTCAGCGGCAAGAATTACCGCCTGGTCGGGCGCAGCAATTACATCTATGTGCTGGACCCCGACCTTGGCCTTTCCCTGCAGTTCCGCGCCAAATATTTCTGGGACAGCCAGCCGCGCGAGTTCGATTACTTCTCGCCCCGCTGGTACATGGAAGGCGTTCCCACCATCCAGATGCGCCGCTTCTATCAGCGCTGGCAATTCCTGGCGGCGGCGGGCTATGGCGTAAGGCGCAACAATGGCGCCGCCTGGGAAGGCGCGGGCCTTGCCCAGGTTTCGGTGATCAGCCCCCGCTTCGGCAGCAATTGGGTGATCGACGCCAGCTTCCTTTATTCCAACCAGCCCATCGCCGCCAGTTATGCCTATACCTATGAGCAGGCGACGATCAGCTTGATAAGACGCTTCTGATCACTCCAGCAGGATGCGGGTGAACACCATCGCGCCCCGCGCATCGCCATAGCCGGGCGTGACGGATGACGGCACAAGGCCGAACATGTAAGACGCGCCCAGCCCCAGCTTGACGTGATCGG
>JAFECO010000177.1 GCA_018242085.1 Pseudomonadota bacterium | reverse complement strand
GATTCCGCCCAATTGGCGCCCCTGGTGCCGGATCAGGCTGAAACCCTGGCGGATTTGGGCTCAGGCGCCGGGTTCCCGGGGCTGGTGCTGGCGGAACTGCTGCGGGACCGGGTCCGGGTGACCCTGCATGATGCCACCGCCAAGAAATGCGCCTTCCTGGCGGCTGCCGCCCAGGCCATGGATTTGCCGATCGCTATCGAGAACAGGCGGATGGAAGACATCCCGGCCAAAGCCTTTGATGTGATCACCGCCAGGGCCTGTGCGCCCTTGCCGAAACTCCTGGGCTATGCGCAGAATTTCGCCGGCCCGGGCAGCGTTTGCCTGTTCCTCAAGGGCCAAAATGTGGGGTCCGAATTGACGGAAGCCCATAAATGTTGGAAAATGAGAGCCAGGCAGATCCCGAGCCTGACGGACCCATCCGGGGTCATATTGGAGCTGAGGGACCTGTCGCCCCATGACCGAAACCCGCAAGAAGCCTCGCGTGCTGGTCGTCGCCAATCAAAAGGGCGGCGTCGGTAAGACCACCACCGCGATCAATCTGTCCACCGCCCTGGCCGCCATCGGCGAGCCGACCCTGGTGATCGACATCGACCCCCAGGGCAATGCCTCGACCGGGCTGGGCGTGCCCAGGGCCTCGCGCACCGTCACCACTTATGACGTGCTGATGGGAGAGGCCAAGCTGGCCGACGCCATCGTCGAAACCCGGATTCCGAAATTGTCGATCGTGCCGGCGACCGTGGATCTCTCCGGCGCCGAGCTGGAGCTGATCGACAAGCCCCGGCGCAATTTCATCTTGAAGGACGCCCTGGCGGAATACTCCGCACACGGAGGATCTGAATTCTCCTATGTGCTGATCGACTGCCCGCCCTCGCTCACCCTTCTCACCATCAATGCGATGACGGCGGCGGATGCGGTGATGGTGCCGCTGCAATGCGAATTCTTCGCCCTGGAAGGATTGAGCCAGTTGCTCAAGACCATCGATCTGGTGCGCGCCAACATCAATCCGTCGCTGGAGATCCAGGGCATCGTGCTCACCATGTTCGACAAGCGCAACAAATTGTCGGATCAGGTCGCCGCCGATGTGCGCCAGAATATGGGCGATAAAGTCTACAACACGATGATCCCGCGCAATGTGCGGATTTCCGAAGCGCCCAGTCATGGCGTGCCCGCGCTGGTCTATGACCTGCGCTGTCCGGGCAGCCAGGCTTACATCAAGCTGGCGGGCGAACTCATTCAACGCGAACGGATCGGGGCGGCGGCGGCATGACTCCCAAGGAAGAACGGCCGCGCGGCCTTGGCCGCGGCTTGTCCGCATTGATCGGCGACGAAGCGGCGCCGACGCGCGGCGAAACACCGAAAGCCACCCGCACCTTGCCGGTGGCGTTTCTGCGGCCGGGCAAATACCAGCCGCGCAAGAATTTCGCCGATGACGCGCTCAACGATCTCGCCGCGTCAGTGAAGGAAAAGGGCGTGCTCACGCCCATCCTGGTCCGGCCCTTGGGTGCGGACTCATATGAAATCGTGGCGGGCGAGCGGCGCTGGCGCGCGGCCCAGATGGCCAAGCTGCATGACGTGCCGGTGGTGGTGCGCGAGCTGGCCGATGCCGAAGCGCTGGAAATCGCCATCATCGAAAATGTCCAGCGCGCCGACCTGAATGTGATCGAAGAGGCGATGGCCTATCAGGAGTTGATCGACCAGTTCGGCCGGACCCAGGAACAGGTGGCGCAGGATGTGGGCAAGAGCCGGCCCCATGTCGCGAACACCATTCGCCTGCTGCGCCTGCCGGAGTCGGTGAAGGCATTGATCCGGGAAGGCAAGCTCACCGCAGGGCATGCCCGAACATTGTTAAGCGCACCCGATCCGGAGGCCGCGGCCTGGGATATCCTGTCTGGCAAGATGACGGTGCGGCAGGCCGAACAGCGTACGGCGAAGAAGGCCAAGCCCGGTGGAAAACCCGCGCGCGATCCCAACATCGTCGACCTGGAAACCAGCATTTCCAACCAGTTAGGCTTGAAAGTCCAAATTACCCACAAAGGGGATAAAGGTGGGGATGTCCGGATTTCCTATGCCAGCCTGGAGCAGTTGGACGAGATCACCCGGCGGCTGAGCCGGCGGTAAGGCTGGGGCGATCGCTTCCCATCCCTCGACAGGCTCGGGATGAGGACAGGTGGGATTTGCGGAAGCAAGCGGCCAGCCCGGACTCCTCATGGTGAGCTTGCCGAACCATGAGGACAGCGTGGCCGTCGAAGCGTTCTAACTGTTTCCAGCAGCCGCCAGCGCCTGGGCGGGGTCGATCCGGCCGTCATACAGCGCCCGGCCCACCACCACGCCTTCGATATTGGGCTCCTTCGCCGCCATCAGCGCTTCGATGTCAGCCAGCGAACCGACGCCGCCCGACGCGATCACGGGAATGGTGAGGGCGCGAGCCAGCGCGGCGGTGGCTTTCACATTCACGCCCTGCAGCAAGCCGTCGCCATCGATGTCGGTGAACAGCAACGCGGCGACCCCGGCGTCCTCGAAACGCTTGCCCAGTTCGACCGGGGTGAGTTCGCTCACTTCGGCCCAGCCCTGGGTGGCGATCTTGCCGCCCTTGGCGTCGGCGCCGACCACGATGCGGCCAGGATGGGCGCGTGCGGCCTCTTTCACGAATACCGGATCGGTGAGCGCGGCGGTGCCCAGGATCACGCGGGTGATGCCCGCATCCAGCCAGGCTTCGACGGCGGCGCGGTCGCGGATGCCGCCGCCCAGCTGAATGGGAAGATCGATAGCGGCGCGGATGGACCGGATCGCTTCGGCGTTGGCACTGCGCCCTTCAAAGGCGCCATTCAGATCGACGCAATGCAGCCAACCGAATCCTTGCGCCTTGAAGCTCTTCGCCTGGGCGGCGGGATCGGCATTGAAGACGGTGGCGTCTTCCATGATGCCGCGCTTCAGCCGCACGCATTGGCCGTTTTTGAGATCGATGGCGGGAAAAATGATCATGGCGTCCAGTTCAGGAAATTGGCGAGGATCTTGAGCCCGACCGCCTGGCTCTTCTCGGGATGAAATTGCGTGCCCACGATATTGTCCCGGCCGATGGCGGCGGTGACCGCGCCGCCATAATCGGTGGTGGCCAGAAGATGCGTGGCCGTAACCGGCCTCATCTCGAAGCTATGCACGAAATAGGCATTGGCGTCCTCATCCAGTCCCGCGAACACGGGATGGTTCTGCACCAGATCGATTTCGTTCCAGCCCATGTGCGGAATCTTGAGCGCGGGATCGGCGGGGGAAAGCGGCACCACCTCGCCTTCGATCCAGTTCAATCCAAGATGCACGCCGAATTCGCGGCCCGCCGTCGCCATCAGCTGCATGCCGACGCAGATGCCCAGGATGGGCTTGCCGCTCCGGATCACGCTTTCGTTCAGCGCCTCGATCATGCCGGGCACGGCGCCAAGGCCCCGCATGCAATCGGCGAAGGCGCCCACGCCCGGCAGGATGATGCGTTCGGA
Source organism: Pseudomonadota bacterium (assembly GCA_018242085.1). Lineage (GTDB taxonomy): Bacteria > Pseudomonadota > Alphaproteobacteria > Micropepsales > Micropepsaceae > Rhizomicrobium. The sequence continues at coordinate 1,135 of JAFECO010000177.1, read as the reverse complement.
CTTGCGCACCATGTCGGGATCGGCGGTGACGATAATCTCGTGGCCGCTGGTTTCGGCGGCGGCGCGCGACAGGGCTTTCGCCGCCGAGGCGATATTGCCGGAGCCGTAATCGATCAAAGCCGCGCGCATCGGACCGTTCCAGAAACGGGGGGTCTATAGCGGCTTATCGAAAGCTTGTCGCCCCCGATTATCGCGGCCCTTCCAGCACCGCGCGCCCGAATTTAAGGCCGGAATAGCGCAGATAGGCATAGTCGAATGCTTCGGGCGCAATCCGGCCATGCAGCATCCGCCAATTCTGGTTGGCCACCGCCAGGCGCACCGGATCGCCCAAGGGCGAGGCCAGGGTGGCGCAGAGGCTCATGACCACAAAGGCCATCGGCAGGTTGATCCTCTCGATCCGCGCCATCCAGCGCCCGCCGCCCAGCGAGATCAGCGCCGCGCCCGCATAGGTCAGTGCATAGGCGATGAACAGGAACATCAAGGCCATGGCGATGATGCGCGGGCCCGTGAATCCATAATGGCCCACCCTGATATGCAGCGCCAGCACGCCCAACAGCGCCAGCGGCGGCAGCAGGATCGCGGCCAGGAATTCCGCGCGCCGCCGCCACAAGGGCCGCCACTCATCGCCGCCGCGATACGATGCGTTGATGCCGACCAGCAGCAGCAGGCCCTGCAAGCCGCAAAGCGCCAGCGACGGCTGCCAGTGGTCGAACGCGGCGAACAGAATGGTGACGACGGCAAAGAAGATCAGCGGCGGCAGCAGGAAGGCGAAAAAGATCACGACGCTCCGCTTCAAAAGATGGAGCAAAGTCCCGGCGCGCAGCTGTGCGGCGGCGGCGAAGGAAATGGTGGTCAGGGGGATGGCGAGCCAGCGCGACAATGATGCCGCCTGGGGGGCGAAGAGATGAGCGCCGAAGCGGCAAAGGGTCCAGACGCTGAGCGCAACCAGGGTGCAAAGCAATGTCTCCACCGCCAGCCGCCAGCTGCTTTCATACAGCACGGCATAGCGCAGCGGCGTGCTGCGGGCATGTCCCAGAAGCAGCGCCTGACCGATAAAAAGAAAAATCACAATCATTGCCGCCAGCCACAGGCCGGCTTGGCCGGGATCAGTGCCCGCAACGCGCCAGGCTTGATA
>JAFECO010000176.1 GCA_018242085.1 Pseudomonadota bacterium | reverse complement strand
GCTGGCACCGCCATGGACCAGAAGTGTCTCGCCCGGCTTCAGCCGGCCCGTCTCCGCGATATTCGTCCAGGCCGTGAACAGGGCTTCGGGCAGGGCCGCCGCATCGATCAGATCGAGCGAGGATGGCAGTGGCAGCACGCATTCGGCAGGGGCCAGCGCGTATTCGGCATAGCCGCCGCCGCCCAAAAGCGCGCAGACCGCGTCGCCCACTTGATAATTTCCTGCATTCACTCCCGCTTCCGCCACATGGCCGGAAACCTCCAGCCCTAGAGTTTGCGGCGCGCCGGGCGGCGGCGGATAAGCGCCCTGGGCCTGCAAAATATCGGCGCGATTGATGCCCGCGGCCGCGACCTTGATCAGGATTTCGCCCGTGCCGGGCCGAGGCTTGGAGATTTCCGCGAGTTCCAGCCGGTAATCCCGGCCTGGATTTTCCAGCGCAATGGCTTTCATGGATTGGCTTGCCAGCGGAGTTGTGCGAACGCACATTAGCCAGTGGAACCGTTAACGCCAAGGAAGCGGCAATGGACCTGGACGATCTCGCGCCCCGCAAAAAGCCGCCCCAGATTCAACTGGGCGAGGATATTTCCACCTTGTCCGCGCATGAACTGGAACTGCGCATCGCGCGTCTGGAAGAAGAAATTGCGCGCTGCAAAACCGCGATCGAAGCGCGGCATGCCACCAAATCGGCGGCGGAAAACTTCTTCAAGCGTCAACCGTAGTTAATATGCACATTACAAATTAGGCGAGAAAAAGAATTCGCCCGGTTTACCAACAGTAATGCTTTGCGCGGCTCTCATGGCTTGATAGCGTCACGGCGGTTGGGGAACTGGGGATCGAATGCTGCACAACGATGCGGAGAATGTGCGGAGTCTGCCGCCGCCACGCTCCTTCACCGGATCAGCTCTTTTCATTCGCACCTTTGATGAAGGCATGGCGCTGGTCGAAGAGACCGCACGCTATCTCGACGGTCCCGGCCGCGACGAAGCGCGCAGCCTGTCGCGCAAGGGCGCCATCCTCTATGCGGGCGAAAGCATGCGCGTCACCACGCGAATGATGCAGGCGGCCAGCTGGCTTCTGGTGCAGCGCGCGGTGCATGACGGCGATATGGAGCCGGATCAGGCATCGTCGGGACGTTATCGTCTCGGCTCCAAGGAAATCTGTTTGGGCGCCGCCGCCGAGAATACCGAGGAATTGCTGCCGGCGGCGCTGCACGATCTTCTGGTCCGCAGCGAAAGCCTTTATCGCCGCATCGCGCGCCTGGACGAGGTCTTGTTCGGTCTCGGCCGCGATACCATTCCGGGCGCGCACCGGCACTGGAATCGGCTGGAGCAGGTCTTCGGCAGCGAATAAGCGGCCGGCGCCCCGAGCCGTCCATAGGTCTTGAGCGTCAGCGAAAGACGCGTGCGGACCAGGGGCGGGCCGCGCACACAAATCACCAAAATAAAAAAGGCGGCCAGTGAGGCCGCCTTTTTCGAATCTGGCTGTGCGAAGTTCTTACTTCACAAATCCCGCGAACTTCTTGTTGAAGCGGGTCAGGCGGCCGCCACGGTCCATCAGCTGCTGCTGGCCGCCGGTCCAGGCGGGATGGGTGGTGGGGTCGATGTCGAGCGTGATCTTCTGCCCGGCCTCGCCATAGGTGGTGCGGGTCTTATAGACGGTGCCGTCGTTGAGCTGGATATCAACGAAATGATAGGAGGGATGGATGCCCTTTTTCATGGGAACGGCCTTTTTCGGTGCAGAGGCCGGGGCTTATAGGCAAAAGCCCCCCATCTGGCAAGCGATCCAAAGGCAAAGCTCTTTGTGAAGGGATATTCGTCTCTATATAAGCCCCTGGGAACCTTTAAAGATCAGGGTAATGGCGCGAGGCGACGCGGATATGGGACGCTTGTCGGGACGGCCGGTTTCCCGCTCGCTGGCCCCTTTGCGGCGGCTTTTCCCGTTCCTGAGGCCCTATCGGGGGCGGATCGTCATCGCCATCCTGGCCCTTCTGGCCTCCTCGACCGCCACCCTGGTGCTGCCCACCCTGGCGCGGGGGCTGATCGACCATAACCTCTCCGTCAGCCAGGCCGAGAGCCTCAGCCACTATTATTTCCTGTTCATCGTGGCGGCGGCGGTCCTGGCCCTGGCCTCCGCCACCCGCTTTTATTTCGTCACCTGGCTGGGCGAGCGGGTGGTGGCCGATGTCCGCAAGGCCGTATTCGACAATGTGCTGAGCCTGACGCCTGCCTTTTTCGAGGTCACGCGCACGGGCGAAGTCCTGTCGCGGCTGACCGCCGACACCACCCTGGTGCAGACGGTGGTGGGCTCGTCCGTCTCGGTGGCGCTGCGCAATCTGGTGACGCTGACGGGCGGCTTGATTCTGATGTTCGTCACCAGCCTGAAGCTGGCCTTGCTGGTGGTGGGTGCGGTGCTCCTGGTGATGGTGCCGATGCTGCTGTTCGGCCGCTGGGTGAGGACCCTGTCGCGCAAGAGCCAGGACTCCATCGCCGAAACCTCGGCGCGGGGCGGCGAGACTTTGAACGCGGTTTCCACCGTGCAGGCTTTCACGCAAGAAGCCTATGAGCGCCGGGAATTCGGCGGCACCGTCGAGCGCGCCTTCGCCTTCGCCAAGAGCCGCACCGTGGCGCGCGCCGTTCTGACGGCGGTGGCGATCTTCACGGTCTTCGCCAGCCTGGCCACGGTGGGGCTGGTGGGCATAAGGGACATGATCGCCGGGCACATGACCGGCGGGCTTTTGGTGCAGTTCATCTTTTACGGCGGCCTGGTGGCGGGCGGCGTGGGCGCCCTGTCGGAAACCTGGGGCGACCTGCAGCGCGCGGCGGGCGCTTCGGAACGGCTGATGGAGTTGCTGCACGAAAAGCCCGCCATTGTCGCGCCGCTTCATCCCGTGGCGTTGCCCGCGCGCGCGCAAGGCGGCGTCAGTTTCGAGCATGTCACCTTCCATTATCCCAGCCGTCCCGACAGCGCGGCGCTGCGCGATTTTTCGCTCACCATCGCGCCCGGCGAGGCCGTGGCGCTGGTGGGACCGTCGGGCGCGGGCAAATCCACCGTGTTCCAGTTGATGCTGCGCTTCTTCGCGGCCCAGAAAGGATGCGTGCGGTTCGACGGGATCGACATTGCCGATCTGGACCCGGTGGCCTTGCGCGGCGCGATTGCCGTGGTGGCGCAGGATCCGGTGATCTTTTCCGGCACTATCGCCGCCAACATCGCCTATGGCCGCGAAGGCGCCAGCCGCGAAGCGGTCAAGCGCGCCGCCGATGCGGCAGCGGCATCGGAATTCATCGAGCGGCTGCCGGACGGTTTCGACACCATCGTGGGCGAGCGCGGCGTGACCTTGTCGGGCGGCCAGCGCCAGCGCATCGCCATCGCCCGCGCCATCCTGCGCGATGCGCCCTTGCTCCTGCTGGACGAGGCCACCAGCGCGCTCGACGCGGAAAATGAATTGCTGGTGCAACAGGGTCTGGCCAATCTGATGGTGGGCCGCACCACCATCGTGATCGCGCATCGCCTGGCCACCATTCAGAAACTGAAACGGATCGTGGTGATGGATCAGGGCCGGGTGGTGGGCGAGGGCAGTCATGCCGATCTGGTGCGCCAGGGCGGGCTTTATGCGCGGCTGGCCGACTTACAATTTGGAAGTACCGGCAAAGGCCCGGTCATCGAGGCGGCGCAATGAAGCCCTTGGCCCGATCGGGCATGACCTGGCTGGCGGTGCTCTCGGTGGTGGCGGCGTTCTTTGTCATCCGCTGGGTGACGGCGGCGGGTTTTTTCACCAGCGTTCCGAAGATCGCGCCGAATATCTGCCAGCCCATCGCGCGGCTTCAGGGGCCGGAGGATTTGGAGATCGATGCCGCGCATGATGCGGTCATCGTCTCCTCCACCAACCGGCGGGCGCCCAAAGATGCGCCCGATGCGCGCGACGGGCTCTATGTGCTGAAGCTCAGCGATCCCGGCACCGCGCCCGTGAAGCTGGCGGAAGGTGTGCCGAAGGATTTTCATCCCCATGGCATCAGCCTTTATCGCGCGCCCAATGGCGACGAGACCCTGATGGCGATCAACCATCATCCGGGCGGCACTCATTCGGTCGAGATTTTCGGCCTGACATACGAGAATGGCGCGGCAAGGCTTCAGCCGCATGCCAGCATCGCCGGCGGTCTTCTGGTCAGCCCCAACGATCTGTTCGCGGTGGGTCCTGACCGCTTCTATGTCACCAACGATCACGTCACCAAGCCCGGCAGCTTTGGCCGCTTTGCCGAGGATTACCTGATCTGGCCGCATTCTGACCTGCTCTATTTCAACGGCACCAATTTCCGCATCTCGGTGCAGCGCATGGCCTTTCCCAACGGGGTCTATGTCACCCCCGATGGCGGGCATCTTTATGTCGCGCTCACCAGCGAGCGCCGGATCGTCGCCTTCTCGCGCGAGCCCTTTTTCGGCAGCTTGAAGGAGATCGGCGCGCTTTCGATCCCGGCGCGGCTGGATAATATTTCGGCGGATGCGGAAGGCCGCCTGATCGTGGCCGGTCATCCCAGCCTGCTGGCTGACAATGCGTTCCGGCGCGACCCGGCCAAACCTTCGCCGTCGGAGGTTTTCCGCGTCACCCTGGACAAGGATGGCGTGCCCACGGGCTATGAGACCATCTTCGCGGACGAGGGCCGTCTGATCGGCGGCGCCAGCGTGGCGGC
>JAFECO010000175.1 GCA_018242085.1 Pseudomonadota bacterium | reverse complement strand
TGCGCGCGTCCCTGCTGGTCTTGTCCGCCCTGCTGCTCGGCCTGGCGGCCTTGGCGCGGCAGAACGGCTTCATCTTGCTGCCTGTTGCCGCCTTGTGCCTGGGGCTGATCGCGGGCCGCCTGCAATCGGCGCGGGCGGGCTGGCGCCATGGCGCGGGCCTCTTGGCGGCGTGCCTGATGGTGATGGTGTCGGCGAATTTCGCGTTGGGGCTTCGCGGCGACCACGGCAAGGGCGCGTCGGACCAGCTTCGTCTGGCGCAAACCTATGATCTGGTCGGGGTGGTCCGCCTCGCCCCCTCCATCCGTCTCTCCGTGCTGGAGCAACGGGCGCCGCATTTGGATGCCATGATCCGCAAGGATGGCGTCGCGCTCTATTCGCCCCATTTGGTGGACACGCTGGAAAACTCGTCCGCGCTCACCGACGCAATCTACCATGCCCCGCCGGGCGCGATATTCGCGCAATGGCGCCAGCTGGTGTTCGCGCATCCCGGACTTTATCTTCGCGAGCGGCTTGCGGTTTTCCGCTGGGTGCTGGCGCCGCCCGATCTGCTGGTCTGTCATCCCGATGTGGTGGGCGTGGACGGGCCGCCCGCCAAAATGAAAGCGCTGGGCCTTCAGCCGCACATCCGGGCGCAGGACCGTTTTCTGTATTTCTATGTCGCCAATTTCTTCCACACGCCGGTCCTGTCGCATCTTCTTTATGGCGCGCTCGCGATCTTGTTCCTGATCCTGCTGGCGGCACGGGGCGCACCCGCCGATATCGCGGTGGCGGGCCTTCAACTCGCCGCGCTTCTTTTCGCGCTCAGTTTTTTTGTCGTCTCCATCGCCTGCGATTACCGTTATATGTATTTCCTCGACCTCGCCGCGATGACCGGCGCGATCCGCTACTTCAGTCCCAGCCTAAAATTTCTCGGCCCGGCGGCACGACCTGCCGGGGATGACGTCCCGCCGCCGGACTGATAAGTCTGTTGACGGGTGAGGAATTTGTCATTCCGGGCTGGCCGGGACAGTGGAAACAAGCCACGATTCCCCGCTTTTTGTGCGGGCAGCCATGCCGGCAAAGCCGGGCATTCCGGTGACCGCCCCCTTGTGGGACGGGGCACCAATACTGATATTACGCGTTATTGGATGACGCAGAATCATCTGTAACCGTTTCTTATTTAGAATCCTGTATTTCGGTGGGGTATGACGTTCAATCCAGCTCTTTTGGCCGCCCTTTGCGCCAGCCTTCTGGTTAGCGCTTGCGCCACCAAAGACCCCGAAGCGATCGCCCAGAACGATCCCTGGGAGCCGACCAACCGCGCCATTTTCGATTTCGACATCCAGGTCGACCATGCGGTGGCCCGTCCCGTCGCGAAATTCTATCGCAGCGCCGTGCCCCAGCCCGCCCGCGAAGGCATTCACAATGCCCTGACCAATCTGAATTCGCCCGTGGTCTTCACCAACGACGTTCTGCAAGGCGATGCCGACAAGGCGACCGACACGTTTGGCCGCTTCGTCATCAATTCGACGGTCGGCGTGGCCGGCCTGGTCGACATGGCCGCCAAGATGGGCATTCCCGGTCACGACAATGATTTCGGCATCACCCTGGGCAAGGCCGGGGCGGCGGAAGGCTCCTATCTGGTCCTGCCCTTTGTCGGCCCCAAGCCGCCGCGCGATCTGGTCGGCACCGGCGTCGACATCGCCTTCGACCCGCTCACTTACATGAGCTGGAACAACTCCACTTTGTACATGATGGTACGCGCGGGCCTGGGCGTCCTGGACGAGCGCGCCGCCAATATCGATGTGGTGCAGCAGATCGAACGCTCGTCGATCGATTTCTATGCCACCACCCGCAGCCTCTATCGCCAGAACCGCGCCGCCCAGATCAATGGCGGCAAGGCGCCGGACGAGAATCTGCCGAATTTCTGAACGTATTTTGAGCGAACAGAACGGTGCGGTTGCTGCGCCAGCGCTTACTGAATTGCGCCTCGCTTGTGCTCGGCGCGCTGGCTTAGCATTTCTTGGTGAGGTCCGTAGCGTCAGCGTGCGGGCCGAGCTTAGAAATGCTTGCCCCCTTTCGAGCGTAACGAGGAGGGCGCTCCCTATTCCGCCGGCACCGGCTCCTCGCCGCCGCGGCCCGAACCCATCTTGCCGTGGTACCAACGGTTCCAGACCCGCTTCCATTTCAGCCGCCAGCGATCGAGATAGAGATAGACCACCGGCGTGGTGTAGAGCGTCAGGGCCTGGCTCAGCACCAGGCCGCCCACGATAGAGATGCCCAGAGGCTCGCGCAGTTCCGAGCCTTCGCCCAACCCGACCGCCAGCGGCAGCGCGCCCAGAATGGCGCCCATGGTGGTCATCATGATGGGACGGAAGCGGAGCAGGCAGGCGCGATAGATCGCCTCGCGCGAATCCAGATTTTCGCGCCGCTGCGCCTCGACCGCGAAATCGATCATGATGATGGCATTCTTCTTCACCACGCCGATCAGGAGGATGACGCCGATAAAGGCGATCAGGCTGAATTCGGTCCTGAAGATCAGAAGCGCCAGCACCGCGCCCACCCCCGCCGACGGCAAGGTGGACAGAATGGTGAGCGGATGGACATAGCTTTCATAGAGAATGCCCAGAACGATGTAGATCGTCAGCAGCGCGGCGATGAACAGAAGGGGCAGGTTGGCCAAAGACTGCCGCGCCAGCTGCAAGGTGCCCGCCGCTTCGCCGTGAATGGAAATCGGCACATTGATCCGCGCCATGGTGCGGTCGATCGCCCGCGAGGCCTGGTCCTCGGTCACGCCTTGCGGCAATTCAAAGGAGAAAGTGGTGGCGACGAAGGGGCCCTGGTGATTGACCGACAAAGGCGTGGTGCCGGGGCCATAGCTGACAAAGGCCGACAGCGGCACCATCCGCTCGACCCTGGTTGAGACCGAAGCGCCGGTCGAACCGCCATTGCGTCCCGTCGTGGTAAGAGCATTGAGCTGCTGATTGCGCACCGCCTCGGCCGCCTGGGTCGCCGCATCGGCGCTGGTGTTGGAATCGGTTATGGCCGTGGTGGGCGAGCCCGCAAAGGCGCCGCTGGCGCCCGCGCTGGACTGGGTGCCGGTGATATTGCCCGCGGTCGAGACATAGATGTCGCGCAAGGTTTCGGGGCTCTGCCAGAACTCCGGCGCCACTTCCATCACCACATGATACTGGTTCTTGTCCTTATAGATGGTCGAAACCTGGCGCTGGCCGAACGCGTCATAGAGTGTGTTGTCGATCTGCGAGGCGGTGAGGCCCAGGCGCGACGCGGTGGCGCGGTCGATCTTCAGATCGACTTCCAGCCCCTTGTCCTGCTGGTCGGAATTGACGTCCTGCAGCTCCGGCACGGTCTGCAAGGCCTCGGTGATCCTGGGCAGCCATAGATTGAGCTCGTCCAGCGAGTCGGCCTGGATGGTGTATTGCAGCGAGCCGTTGCCCTGGCGGCCGCCGGACCGGACGCCCGTCGAGCTCATCGGCGTCATGAACATGCGCGCCCCGGCAATGGCGTTCAGTTTCGGCCTGAGCCGGTCGATCACATCTTGCGAACTGACATGGCCACGCTCGACCGGCGGCTTCAGGGTGATGAAAAGCTGTCCGGTGTTGGTGGCGCCGCCGCCCCGTCCGCCGCCCCCGCCGCCGATGGAGCCAGCGACCTGCGCCACCGCCGGATCGGATTTGATGATGTTGCCGAACTGGACGAACTTCCTCTGCATCGCCTGATAGGAGATGCTCTGGTCGCCGCGGATATTGCCGAAGATGCGCCCTTCGTCGGTCTGGGGGAAAAAGCCCTTGGGGATGATGATGAGCAGATAGACATTCATCACGATCGCGACCAGAAGCGTGAACATGATGGTCTTGGGATTGTCGAGCGACCAGGCCAGCGAGCGGCGATAGAAATCCAGGCTGGCTTCGAAGGCCCGGCGCATGATCCGGGTGAAGCCGCCTTCGCGCTCCTTGGCGAAATCCAGATAGGCGCACATCATCGGCGTCACGGTCAGCGACACGATCAGCGACATGCCGATTGCCAGGGTCAAGGTCACGGCGAATTCGTGGAACAGCCGGCCGATGATCCCGCCCATCATCAGAATGGGCAGGAACACCGCCACCAGTGAAATGCTCATGGAAAGGACCGTGAAGGCGACTTCCCGGGCGCCTTTCAGCGCCGCCTGATAGCGCCCCTCGCCCATCTCCAGGTGGCGGGTGACATTTTCCAGAACCACGATGGTGTTATCGACCACAAAGCCGGTGGAGATGATCAGCGCCATCAGCGAGAAATTGTCGAGCGAAAAGCCCAGCAGATACATCATGCCGAAGGTGCCCAAGAGCGCCAGCGGCACGGAGACGGCGGGGACCAAGGTGGCGCGCAGATTGCGCAGGAACAGGAACACCACCAGCACCACCAGGATGGTGGACAATATCAAGGTGATTTCCACATCGCGCACCGAATTGCGGATCGAGGTGGTGGTGTCCTGGATCACGGTCAGGTCGATGGCGGGCGGCAAGATCCCGTTCTGCAACTGGGGGATCATCGCGTTGATGTTGTTGACCACCTGGATGACATTGGCGCCGGGCTGCTGGGTAATGGTCACCAGCACCGCCGGCTTGCCGTTGGCCATGCCCATGTTGCGGATATTTTCCACCCCATCGACCACTTCGGCCACATCGCCCAGCCTGACCGGCGCGTTGTTGCGGTAAGCAATGATCAGGGACCGGTATTCGTCGGCCTG
>JAFECO010000174.1 GCA_018242085.1 Pseudomonadota bacterium | reverse complement strand
ATTCCTGCGCCAGCTGATCCGTTTCTATGGCGACAGCCTGCAGGCATTCGTGCCCGGCTATCTGGACATGAGCATGGACAGTTTCACCAAGAACCAGGGTGCCATGCGCGACCGCATCGCCGAAGCGATGGGCGGCGGCAATCAGATGATCGAAAACCTGACCCGGCAGAATCTGGCGATCTTCGAACGCGCCACGCAGATGTTCTCGCCGTTCGGAGCCGCCGCGGCGGGCCGCAAACCCGAAGAGCCGGCGGAAGAAAAGTCATCCTCCAGCGATGTCGACGCCCTGAAGCGCGAGATGGAAGCGATGCGGCGGCAGATCTCGGAACTCAGCCAGCGCAACAAATAGTTCCCCCGCGCGAAGCTCCATCGCGCGGCCAAGGTAAATTCCCGTTCACCGCAACAGGCCAAAGGCGGCGCGGCCTGCGTCCTTTGGCTTTGCGGACAATTTTAAGCAAAGAAGGCTCAATCACGCCGCGATTTTGAATCGAAGGGGAGCAAAATCGCACATTCCGCATTGTCTTCATGCGGGAGAAGGCGGCAATGCCGGGCGAGTTAGTTTCAAATTTAGCGAAAGATTTCAGGAGGGCGCAAAGCCTCCTCGTCATGCTGGCCGGGTCGTTGCAAGAGACCGCGTGCCGATGATTTTCCGGGCCATATTCTGGATTGGACTTGTAGCGCTGTTGATGCCGCGCGAGCCCGATCTCGGCTTCGGACGTCCAGGCGCCGGCGCATCGCTTCCTTCCACGCTGACCTCCTGGGCCGCTTCAGGTCTCTCGCGACCGGGAAAAGTCTGCGCGGATCATACGGAAACATGCGCCGGCGCCTCGACGCTTTTGGATTCCTTCCAGAGCGATGCCTTGCGCGAGCTGGCGGAGGTCAAGGCGGAAATCGACGCCGATCGCAAGGCGCGCGGCGCCGGGCGCATCTGAGCGCCGGCTTTGGCGCCTCAGTCCTGGTTGAGCGAGACTTTGATCTTTTTGGGCGTGAGCGCGCGGCGATCCGCGCCCCGCCATGGCCGCTCCTTGGCGCGGCGGTCCGGACCGAAAAAGCCGGCGGCGGCAATGAAAGGCCGGGGCGCGTCCAATGCCAGCCGCAATTTGTCCGCGACGGTTTTGGGGCTGACGGGACGGCAGATCACATCGGTGATGCCATCGTCCCTCTCCTTTTCCACATCGCGGCGGCGCGCCCCGCCATAGACCGCGAAAATCGGGATCATGGGATTGAGCACCTGATCGCTGCGGCGGACCGCCAGCGCGAAAGAGGCATCGTCCAGGCGGGCCGACGCTTCCGCGAACACCGCATCGAATGGCTCGGCGCAGAGTATCTCCAGCGCGCGCCGGGGCTCGTCGATCAGGGCCAGTTTGCTGAGGCCCGCCGCCGTCAGGACGGTGCGCATCAACGAGCCGGCCTGCCCTTTGGCGCCCACCACCAGAACACGTGTCGATGCGAAATTGAACGCCGCCATGAAGCACCGGAATATCGGGCCATTCTGGCCCTTCTCGCCTTAAGAGCCGGTAAAGGCTAAAATCCAGGCCATGCGACCGCGAATTTTCTTAAGGCTGATGGCGCTGAGTGCCGCGCTGGCGCTCATGGGATGCGAAAGCGCCGCCGACCGCGCGATGAAAAAAACGCCGGATTTCCGGGCGGGCTATTCCGACGGCTGCTCCAGCGCCGGCACCCAGGGGGCGAACCCGCGCGACACCGCGGCCATGCGCGACGAGGCGGCCTACCGCACCAACCGGGCCTATCGCACGGGCTGGGGCACAGGCTTCAATGCCTGCCGCACCTATCAGCCCGGCAACAATATGCCGCCCCCGCCCGGCCGCGGACCGATCGGCGATCCTCGCCCGTACTGATCGTGGCGAAAGCGGCGCGGAAAGATTAATGGGCCATTACCCCGGGGACGCCCCGGCGGCCTGTTTCATCGCCTCCCGAATTTGCCGTTCCGGCGCCGATCAGGGCTTGGCGGCGAAAGGCCGGGACGGCACGGCCTGGATATTTTCCTGGTCGAAGAAAAGCGGCCAGGGCGTGCGAGGCTTTCCTTCCAGCGCCGCATCGATGTCGCGAATGCCGTCGCGCAACTGACGCAACGCCTGATCGATGTCGAGTTTCTGCCGTTCCAGGATCTGAATGCGCTCTTCGAATTTCTTGCGCGCATGGGTCATCTGGGCCAGCTCGCCATCCTTGCCGTCATACATGTCCAGCACTTCGCGGATCTCCGCCAGGCTGAAGCCCAGCCTGCGGCCCCGCAGGATCAGGATGATGCGGGCGCGGTCGCGCGAACTGTAAAGGCGGGTCTGGCCGCGCCGCCCGGGTGAAATCAGCTTTTCGTCTTCGTAGAAGCGCAAGGTCCGCGCCGTGACGGAGAATTCCTTGGTCAGCTGACGAATGGTATAGATGCGGCTGCTCATGGCGCGCTCGTGTCGTTCATCGCGCATCACGATGACCACTCTTTACCTCAACGTCAACTGTCAAGGCTGTCCGGCATCGGGACCAGGCTGGATTGGCGCTTTCATCGAAAGCGCACATGCTTCGTCGCACCGGCGGCGCGACGAAGCAATCGATATCGGCGAATGCCGCCGAATTATTCGGCGGCGGCGCGCACGGCCTCGCTTTCGCGCGCAAGGTTCGCGGCCGCGTAATCCCAGTTCAGGATATTGGCCAGAACCGTCTCCAGATATTTCGGGCGCGCATTCTGATAGTCCAGATAATAGGCGTGTTCCCACACATCGACGGTGAGAAGGCAATTGACCCCGTCCGCCATCGGCGTCATCGCATTGGCGGTCTTGGTCACGGAAAGCTTTCCGCCTTGGGAAACCAGCCAGGCCCAGCCCGATCCGAACTGGGTCTTGCCCGCTTCGGCCAACTGCGCGATCAAGGCATCGACCCCGCCGAAATCCCGCTCGATGGCGGACGCCAGCGCGCCCTTGGGCGCGGTCTTGGCCGGCGCGAGGCTGCGCCAGTAGAAATCGTGATTCCAGACCTGGCCCGCATTGTTGAAAATCTTCTTTTCCTTGTCGTCGGCCGATTTCGCGGTGGCCTGGACGATCTTCTCCAGCTTCATGTCGGCGAACGGTGTTTTTTCCACCAGCGTATTGAGCGTGTCCACATAGGCCTGGTGATGCTTGTAATAGTGGAATGAAATGGTGCGTGCGGAAATGGTGGGCTCCAGCGCCGCGTCATCCCATGGCAGCGGAGCAAGTTTGAACGGGCCAGTCATGTGAAACCTCCAAAGCGGAAAGGGCCGGTCTAAAAGCCCGCGGCTGCCTCGTCAACGCGCGAATGCGCACAAGGATCCACCGTTTAACTCCATAAAATAATTGTTGTTATCGCGGCTGCGAAGAATGTTTCGTTCGAGAAAATTCGTGATCGAGATGAACAGGATTGTCACTCGACTTTCGCGTCTCTGTCGCGCAAAACAAAAACACGCGGGGTAGGAGACGAGCAAAAATCGGGAGGCAGCGATGCCCGCTTACGAAATCTGCTATTTGGACGATGACGGCGCCCTCACCTACAAATTCCTCGCCAATTGCGAGGATGACGGCCGCGCCAAGGTCCTGGCCCACGCGATGAAACTGCCCAGCGCCAAGCGCCTGGAAGTGTGGAGCGGCGAAGCCCTGATCTATGCCCGGCCATCGGACATGGCGCAGGCCGCGCTGCTGAAAGCCGGTTAGGAGCGACAGCCAGGAAAAGTGTGAGGGCCGAAGGCCCGAACGGTTTTCCGAGCGGCGCCGGAAGCGCCAATCGACAGTGGGCGCATCCGCGCCCCGGCTGCGCGACCAAATCAGAACAACTTTTCCCGCTTCGCCCAGTCCGCCGTCGCATCCAATGCGCGGGTGAGACGATCGAACAGCTCGCCGATTTCCGCTTCGTTGATGATCAGGGGCGGACAGATCGCGATGCGGTCCGTGGGCAGCGGGCGCACGACCAGGCCTTCGGCTTCGGCGAAATTCACCGCCACCTGGGCCAGCTGCGTCTCGGCGGGAAAATGCGCCTTGGTCTTTTTGTCGGCCACCAGTTCCAGGCCCGCGATCAGGCCCACGCCCCGCGCCTCGCCCACCAGCGGATGGTCTTCCAGCTGCTTCAGGCGGTTCAGGAAAACCGGCGCGACATGGCGCACATGCCCGACAATGTCGCGGCGCTGATAAATCTCGATGGCTTTGAGCGCCACCGCCGTCGTCACCGGATGTCCGCCATAGGTGAGGCCGTGGCCCAAGACATTCTTGCGCTTGGCTTCCGCTTCGATCACTTCGGTCAGTTCCGGCGACAGCAGCACCGCGGAAACCGGCAGATAGGCGCTGGACAATCCCTTGGCCACCGAAACGCTGTCCGGCTCGAAGCCATATTTGGCGCAGCCGAACCATTCGCCGGTGCGGCCAAAGCCGGTGATGATCTCATCGCTGATCAAGGGAATGCCGTGGCGGATAAGAACCTTGGTGATGGCATCGAAATAGCCATCCGGCGGCACGATCGCCCCGCCCGCGCCCATCACCGGCTCCACGATCATGGCGGCGATGGTGTCCGCGCCTTCGCGTTCGATCAGCGCATCGAGATTGGCCGCCAGCCGCGCGGAAAATTCCATCTCGCTCTCGCCCGGTTCGGCGCCCCGGTAATGGTGCGGCAGGTCGGCGTGCAGGGCGAAATCGAACGGCGCATCGAAGCCCTGATGGATGCTGGGAATGCCGGTGAGGCTGGCTGCCGCCAAGGTGACGCCGTGATAGCCCATGC
>JAFECO010000173.1 GCA_018242085.1 Pseudomonadota bacterium | reverse complement strand
AACGATTTTCCATATGACATTGCGGGCCATCGCCCCGGGACGTGAACATGTCGAATGATGCGATCATCCACCTGATCGATGATGACGAGCATGTGCGCCGCGCTGTTGCCTTCCTCTTGGGCACGGCGGGATTTGCGGTGAAGCTTCACGAATCCGCCGCGGCCTTCTTCGCGGGCCTGGACAAGCAGCAGCCCGGCTGTATCGTCAGCGATGTCCGCATGCCCGGCATGGACGGCGTCGAATTGCTGCGCCGTCTGAAGGAAAAGGGCGTCGACATGCCCATGATCATCATGACCGGGCATGCCGATGTGGCATTGGCGGTGGCCGCGATGAAAGCGGGCGCCGTGGATTTCATCGAAAAGCCGTTCGACGACGATGTGCTGCTGAATGCGGTCCGCCTGGCCTTGTCCCGATATGCCAGGGCCGATCAGTCGGGGACGGAAGCGGCGCAGATCCGGGCCCGGGTGGAGAGCCTGTCGCCGCGGGAGCGTCAGGTGCTGGACGGGTTGCTGGCGGGCCACCCCAACAAGACCATCGCCTATGACCTTTCGCTCAGCCCGCGCACGGTGGAAGTCCATCGCGCCAATCTGATGACCAAGATGGGGGCCAAGAGCCTGTCGGATCTGGTGCGGATGGCAATGGTGGCCAAGCCGGCGGCCGGTGGCACACCTTGACCGCTCTGCCTTTTGCGGCAAATCAAGGCGCGGGTCTTTTCCGTCCCCTAGATTTGTTGTTTTAGCCAAAAGCGGTGGCGGGGCGGGCAGGGCCATGTTGAGCACGAAAATGAGGATCCTGATTGTGGACGACGATCCCGCCGTTCGCGATTCCCTTAAATTTTCCTTGGAATTGGAAGGGTTCGAGGTTCACACTTGCCGCGATGGAGCGGAGCTTCTGGCTCATCCGTGCCTGCTGAAATCCGATTGCATCGTGCTGGACTATAAAATGCCGGGCCTCGATGGCTTGAATGTGCTTCGCCAACTGGGCGAGCGGCAGGTGACGGTGCCGGTGATCATGATTACGGGTCCGGTCACGGAGAATCTGCGCGACCGGGCCATTCGGGCGGGCGCCAGCTTGGTGCTGGAAAAGCCGCTTCTTGATGGCGCGCTCACGGATATGATCAGGGAACTGGTGCATTAGACGAAAGGCGCGGTCATGGCTTCCAGGACCAGGGACGACATATTGCGCTTCTTGCAGGCTCAGCGGTGCGGCGTGATCGCCACCGCCACCTTGGATGGCAGGCCCGAAGCCGCTTTCGTGGAGATCGCCCCCACGGCGCAGGGCGAGATCGTTTTCGAGACCACGTCCGCGACGCGCAAATTCGGCAATCTGCGCGACAATCCCCGTGTCGCCTTTGTCGTGGGTTGGGAAGACGAGCAGACTTTGCAGATTGACGGCATCGTGGACGCGCCCCAGGGGGCCGAACTGGCCCGTCTGCGGGATTTCTATCTTTCCATCTTTCCGGAAAAGGCTTCGCACCCGGGCTGGCCGGGCAATCACTATTTTCGCGTCCGGCCACGCTGGATGCGTTTCAGCGACTATCACATGCCCCGTTCGGTGGAGGAATTCCACTTTTGATCCCCGCCCGGCGCATCCTCGCCGGTATTCCGCCATTCTGTTCTTTGCGCCGGATCAAGGCGGAGCAGGCCTCCAACTGCAAATTATAAGCAGAAGATGGTCGGGAGGCCGGAATGAGTTTCAAGACGCTGATGGTGCATCTGGAGCTTGGCCGCGCCAATGACAGGTTGCTTGCGGTCGCCGGCGATCTGGCGCTGCGGTTGAAGGCACATGTCATCGGTATCGCCGCCTGCCAGCCCATTCAACTCATGTACAATGAAACCTATATCGCCGGCGATATTGTGGAGCAGGATCGCAAGCAGATCGAAAAGCAGCTGAAAGATGCGGAGCAGCAGATGCGCACCGCATTGGAAGCGGTCGGCGTCAAGTCGGAATGGCGGTCGACGATAACACCGGGATCGCTGGCGGATTTCATGGCGATGCAGGCGCGAGCCGCCGATATCATCCTGACCGGCCCCTCCATTCGCGGCTCGACTTTCGATCATACAAGGCAGGTGAATGTCGCCGATTTGGCCATGGAGGCGGGCCGACCCGTTCTTATCGTGCCGCATGGCCGCGATCATCTCGACTTGAACCGTGCCCTGGTGGCCTGGAAATCCACCCGCGAATGCCGCCGCGCCGTGACCGATGCCTTGCCGCTTCTCAAGCTCGCGCACGAAGTTTCCGTGGTGGAGATTGCGGAGGATGAGGATGCCCCGAACGCCAGGGAGGAAGTGGCCGATGTGGCCGCCTGGCTTGCGCGCCATGGCGTCATCGCCAAGCCGCAGGTGGCGCCCGCCATCGGGCCGGATGCGGAGCGCCTGTATGACCTGGCGCGGGAGCGTCAGGTGGATTTGATCGTCGCCGGCGCTTACGGCCATCGCCGCATGCGCGAATGGATATTCGGCGGCGTCACGGCCGATTTCCTGATGACGCCCGACCGATGCGTGATGCTATCCCATTGATGCCGGCGGCGTATTTGCGACGCCCGGGCCGCGATCCGGTGCGCGCAGAATCCTTGGGGAATTTGATCGCCGTCAACGCCGCAATCGGTTCGTCCTGCCAAAAACCCTTGTCCAAACCGGGAGAATGAAATGACGACGGGGGAAATCGGCATGTTGGCTTTGATCGTCGGCGCCCTGACGCTTTTCGGGGGCGTGCTGGCCTGGGCGAGTTGGCAGGAGACGTGTCAGCGCCGCAAAGCGCAGAAGCGCTGAGGCCGGGCACCGCCCTCGGCAGCGGCCGGATTCTCCCGGCTGTTGGCCGCTTCTCCGTGATTGAAGGTTTGGAGGTCGGCCCTCGATTGCCGGCCTGATGCCCTATGTCTGCGCCGCCTCGGCGGTCTCGTCTTCCTGCGCTGCGCCAGCCTGGTAGTTGACGGGGTGCAGAGCCGTTTCGTTCACGCTCAGATGGAATATATCGGGCCGGGCATAATGGCCGGCCACGTCCAGGTCATATTTGCCGCGGATGGCGTCGGAGAGGTCGATGTCCGCGGTTACCACGGCTTCCCTGTCATAGAGGGGGCCGCCAAGGACATTGCCCAGCGGGCCGACAATGACGCTGCCGCCTCGAATGAGAACGGTGGCGGGATCATCGCCCTGAACACACACATAGCTGTCCGGCGCATCGGCGCGCGTGAAATACTGGCAAGCGCTCAACACGAAAGTTCGGCCTTCATAAGCGATATGGCGCATGGAGGATTGCCAGATATCGCGCTCGTCAACAGTGGGGGCGCACCAGAGATTGATGCCTTTGCCGTACATCGCCTGGCGCAAATTGGGCATGTAATTCTCCCAGCAGATCGCCGCGCCGATTTTGCCGATGGATGTGTCGAGAACGGTGATGGTCGAGCCGTCGCCCTGGCCCCACACAAGACGCTCGCTTGCGGTCGGCACGAGTTTGCGATGCTTGCCGAGCAGGGCGCCGTCCGGCCCGAAGAAAAGCGCCGTGCAATAAAGGGTCGCGCCGCCGCGCTCGATCACGCCCACGACAAGATGTGCCTTCATCCGCGCCGCGAAGGCGCCGATGCGGGCGGTTTCCGGCCCGGGCACGTCGATGGCCGATTGCCAGTAGCGCAGGAAATCATCGCGCCCGGCGGCCGTGCGGCTGCCAATCCGCGCGCCGAAGTCCAGGCCCTTGGGATAACCGCCGACATAGCCTTCGGGGAAAACCGCAAGCTCCACGCCTTCGCGGGCGGCCGCCTCGCAATGGGCCTCCATTCGCTCAAGCGTGCGCGGCGTATCGAACAAGCTGGTTCCGGCCTGGACCACCGCAACGCGATGCTGTGTCATGTGAGCGCCCCCTTTTTCCTAACCCTAGCGCACTGGACGAAGAAACTCAGCACTTGTTTGCGAACCGGCATGTCTGTGAAATGCTGCTGCATCATCCTGAAAGGCCGGCGGATTTTGCACTATGAATTGACCGGAAACGGGGAAAGCCATACAACAATCCGTAGTGCATCTATGTCTAGACAAATAGATTTGCATGAACCGGCGGGCCGGCCATCTGCATCGGCAGGGGAGCAAGGCGCGATGTTGAATTGGACCGGGCTGAGGGAAGAATCGGGTCGGTAAGTGGGGAGATTCTGAATGGCAGCGCCGGTGATCGCCAATCGCGTGGGATATTATTTCGAGGTCAAGGCCGGCCGACGATATCTATGGTGCAGTTGCGGACGCTCGGCCAAGCAGCCCTTTTGCGACGGGTCGCACAAGGGAACCGAATTTCTTCCCGTTCCCTTCGTCGCGAAGCAGGATGAAGACGTCATTTTCTGCGGCTGCAAGCACACTGCGGACCGTCCCTTTTGCGATGGAACGCACAGCAATCTTCCCGGCGGGTATCGCAATGATGACCCCGACAGCGCGGAAAACCGCCGGATTCCGACGGTCATGCCGCAAGGCGATCCCAAGGCCGCGTTGGACGGGAATTGCTACGTCTTTTCTCCCGCGCGCGCGGCACTTCGCGAGCGCGGGACCATTGCCTATTGCACCGTGATCGGGCCGCAATCGGGCGCCATGTTCCAATCCCAATTCTATATCCGCGCCGCGCGCGGCCGGTCTCCCATAATGGCGTCGCGCGGACGGCACACCGTGCTGTTCATCATGGACGGTGAAGGAGAAGTCGAGATTTCGGGGCGCCGTTTCCGGGTCCAGTCCATGACCGGCGTCTATATCGAGCCGGACGAGGCGTTCCGGATCGAGGTTGC
>JAFECO010000172.1 GCA_018242085.1 Pseudomonadota bacterium | reverse complement strand
ACCACCGCCTCGAGCTTGGCCGAGGTGCGCGAATCGCCGCTGGCGAACAGGGTCACTTCATGGCCCTGGGCGACCAGTTCCTCGGTCAGCCAGGATACCACCCGTTCGGTGCCGCCATAAAGGCGCGGCGGCACGCTTTCCACAAGTGGCGCTATTTGTGCGATTTTCACGGGAACGGACCCTCGGCAGCGTCCCCTTCACAACGGCTTGATAAAGCTTCCGGTTCCCCTGCCGCTGCAATTGCGTCAAAATGATTGAGAGCAATTGGCGGGTTCCCGCGATTGACTCCTTGTTAGCCACGCTTACTCTAAAAAGTCTCATGGCGAAGGATTTTATCGGTTATCAGGCCCTGACGGACCAGGCGTTGCGCGGCGTGGTGCGCGACGCGCTTCGCCGCATCGAAAAATCGGGGCTGATCGGCGCGCATCATTTTTATCTGACCTTCAAGACCCATGCCGAAGGTGTGGACATTCCCGATTTCCTGAAGGAGCAGTATCCCGACGAAATGACCATCATCATTCAGCACCAATATTGGGCGCTGAAGGTGAAAGACGATTTCTTCGAGGTCACCCTGACCTTCAAGAAGCTGCCGGCGCCCCTGCATATTCCGTTCAGCGCCCTGACCGCCTTCTTCGATCCGGGGGTGCAGTTCGGGCTGCAGTTCCGCAGCGAGGGCGAAGTCAAGCCGGCTCCCGGTCCCGTGATGGTGCCCACCCCGCCGCCCGAAGGCGAGGCCCCCGCCGATGCCGCCCTGCCCGCCGACAAGACCCCCGCCGGGGAGGTCGTCAGCCTGGATTCTTTCCGCAAGAAATAGTACCCCGGCGCCACATTTTCCGGGCAAAAAGGCGCCATGACCGACAAGATCCCCACCCGCACCGAAACCGACACGTTTGGCCCCATCCAGGTGGCCTCCGACCGCTATTGGGGCGCCCAGGCGCAGCGCTCCCTGGGCAATTTCAAGATCGGCTGGGAGAAGCAGCCCCTGCCCATCGTGCGGGCCTTGGGCATCGTCAAGCGGGCTGCCGCCGAAACCAACATGGCGCTGGGCCAGCTGGACCAGAAGCTGGGCGAGACCATCATCGCGGCGGCCCAGGAAGTGATCGATGGCAAGCTCGACGATCATTTCCCCCTGGCGGTCTGGCAGACCGGCTCGGGTACCCAATCCAACATGAACGCCAATGAAGTGATCTCCAACCGCGCCATCGAAATGCTGGGCGGGGTGATGGGCTCCAAGAAGCCCGTCCATCCCAACGATCACGTCAATATGAGCCAGTCGTCCAACGACACCTATCCCACCGCCATGCACATCGCATGCGCCGAGGAAATCCATCATCGGTTGCTGCCGGCTCTCAAGCATCTGCATACGGCGCTGCAAGCCAAGGTCAAAGCCTGGGCCGACGTCATCAAGATCGGCCGCACCCACACCCAGGATGCGACGCCGATCACCCTGGGCCAGGAATTTTCCGGCTATGCGGCGCAAGTGTCCAATGGCATTGCCCGCATCGAACAGTCCCTGCCCAAGCTGATGGAGCTGGCGCAAGGCGGCACGGCAGTCGGTACCGGCCTGAACGCGCCGGTCGGCTTCGACAAAATGGTGGCCGAACGGATCGCCAAGATCACCGGCCTGCATTTCACCACCGCGCCCAACAAGTTCGAAGCCCTGGCCGCCCACGACGCGATGGTATTCAGCCATGGCGCGATCAACACCGTGGCCGCCAGCCTGTTCAAGATCGCCAACGACATCCGCCTGCTGGGTTCGGGTCCGCGTTCCGGCCTGGGCGAATTGGCGCTGCCGGAAAACGAACCGGGCTCCTCGATCATGCCGGGCAAGGTCAATCCCACCCAATGCGAAGCCATGACCCAGGTCTGCGTCCAGATCTTCGGCAACAATGCCGCGCTCACCTTCGCCGACAGCCAGGGCCATTTCGAGCTCAACGTCTACAATCCCGTGATGGCCTATAATTTCCTGCAGAGCGTGCGGCTGATGGCCGACGCCGCCATCAGCTTCACCGACAATTGCGTGGTGGGGATCGAGCCGCGCCTCGATAACATCAAGGCCGGGCTGGAACGCTCCTTGATGCTGGTGACGGCGCTGGCGCCCAAGATCGGTTACGACAACGCCGCCAAGATCGCCAAGACCGCACACAAGAACGGCACCACGTTGAAAGAAGAAGCGGTCAAGGGCGGCTATGTCACGGCGGAAGAATTCGACGCCGTGGTCCGTCCCGAAGACATGATCGCGCCGAAATAAACATCCTCATTCTGAGCCTGTCGAAGAATGAGGACATTTGCTCTCGCCCTTCGACGGGCTCAGGGCGAGGATGAGGGTCGCATGGCAGGCCTGAAAAAACGCTCCTTCTCCCTTTCCGGCCACCGCACCTCCGTGGCGCTGGAAGAGGAGTTCTGGGCCGTGCTGGACGATGAAGCCAAGAAGACCGGCCGCAGCCTGGCGGCGCTGGTGCAATTCATCGACGGCAACCGGGGACCGCGCGCCCTGGCCAGCGCGCTGCGCCTTCACGCCCTTGCCGTGAGCCGTACCCGCATCTAACCTTCCGCGCATGATCACGCTCTATCATGCCCCCAAATCGCGCTCGACCCGGATGATCTTCCTGCTGGAAGAATTGGGCGCGCCCTATGAAATCAAGCTCGTCACCATCCGGCGCGGCGACGGCAGCGGCGCGGCGGACCAAAACAATCCGCATCCCCATGCCAAAGTGCCCGCCATCCGTCATGGCAAGGAAACCGTGTTCGAGTCTCCCGCCATTGTGAGCTATCTGGCCGACGCTTTTCCGGATGCGAAGCTTGCGCCCAAGCCCGGCGAAGCGGGGCGCGGCCTTTATCTTTCCATGCTGGCTTATTATGGCGATGTGCTGGAGCCTGCCTTCATGTCCAAATTCCTCAACACGCCGGTGCCGCGCGGCACCGCGGGGTGGGTGGTGGTGGAAGAAGCCATGACCTTCATCGATCAGGCATTGACCGCCCATCCCTATATCGCGGGCGATAGCTTCACGGGCGCCGATATTCTCTACGCCACGACTTTCGGCATGTTCGCGAGCAATCCGATGATGCCCAAGCTGGCCTCGGTGGATGCCTATGTGAAGCGCTGCCTGGACCGGCCCGCCTATGCGCGGGCCATGGCGAAAGACGCGGGCTGACCGATGGCGGAGATCGTCAACCTGCGCCAAGCCCGCAAGGCCAAGGCGCGCGACGAAAAAGCCAAGACCGCCGACGCGAACCGCGCCCTGCACGGCACGCCCAAGCATCTGCGCAAACTGGCCAAGGCGCGCAGCGACAAAGCCGCCCGCGACCTAGACGCGCACAAAAAAGATTAGCGGTAAAGGTCTTTATAGGTTTCCCGCAGCAGCGCCTTCTGCACCTTGCCCATGGCGTTGCGCGGCAGGTCGTCCACGAACAAAACCCGCTTGGGCAGCTTATAGGCTGCCAGCCGGTCCTTGAGCGCGCCGATTACGCCCGCTTCGGTCAGCGCAGCATCGGATTTCTTCGCCACCACCGCCGTCACGCCTTCGCCGAAATCCGGATGGGCGACGCCGATCACCGCGCTTTCCACCACGCCCGGCAAGGCGTCGATCTCGCTTTCCACTTCCTTGGGATAGACATTGAAGCCGCCGGAAATCACCAGGTCCTTGCCCCGGCCCACGATGGCGACATAGCCATTGGCGTCGATCCGTCCCAGATCGCCGGTGATGAAGAAGCCGTCATCGCGGAATTCCGCCTTGGTCTTTCCCGGCATCCGCCAATAGCCTTTGAACACGTTGGGGCCGCGCACTTCGATCATGCCGATTTCGCCTTGCGCCAGAGGATGCCCGCTTTCCGGATCGGTGATGCGAATATCGACCCCTGGCAAAGGCAAACCGACCGTTCCAGCGACGCGAGCGCCCTCATAAGGATTGGACGTGTTCATATTGGTTTCGGTCATGCCATAGCGTTCGAGAATGGCGTGCCCGGTGCGTTCCTGCCATTCGCGATGGGTCTCACTCAAAAGCGGCGCTGATCCCGATACGAACAACCGCATGTGCCGCGTCGCCTCCCGTGTCAGCCGCGCATCCGCCAGAAGGCGGGTGTAGAAAGTCGGCACGCCCATCATCACCGTCGCGTGCGGCATCAACCGGAACATCTCGTCCATGTCCGGCTTGGGCAGGAACAGCATGCTCGCGCCCGACATCAGCACCGTGTTGGTGGCCACGAACAAGCCATGGGTGTGGTAGATGGGCAGCGCGTGCAGCAGCACGTCGCGCGCGGTGAATTGCCAGAGCTTCGCCAGGGTCCGCGCATTCGACGCCAGATTTTCATGGCTGAGCATCGCGCCCTTGGAACGCCCGGTGGTGCCGGAGGTGTAGAGGATCGCGGCCAGATCGTCCGGACCGCGCGCGACATCGTCGAAGCGATCCGGCTGCCGTGCGGCCAGCTCCAGCAGGCTGCCGCTGCGGCCATCGGTTCCCAATGTGGCGACGCGAATGCCCGCCACCATGTCTTCGCGTCCTGGCGCGGCCACGAACAGGGCCGGTTCCGCGTCTCCCACGAAATAGGCGAGCTCGGCCCTGGTATAAGCGGTGTTGAGGGGCAGCCAGACCGCGCCCGCCCGCACGCAAGCCAGATAGAGGGCGATGGCGTCCGGGCTCTTGTCTACCTGGGCCGCCACCCGGTCGCCGGGCTTGACCCCCAGCGCCCTCAGGGCGTGCGCCAGGCGGGCCGACAGGGCATGCAGGCCGCCATAAGTGAGGACCCGGCCATCGGCCGTGGTGATGAAAGCGCGGTCCGGCGCGGCGG
>JAFECO010000171.1 GCA_018242085.1 Pseudomonadota bacterium | reverse complement strand
TGCCCGGCCCGTCCGACAAAGGGCTTGCCGATCCGGTCTTCGTCGCGGCCGGGGGCTTCGCCGATGAACATCACCCGGCCGCCGGGCGTTCCATCGGCGAAGACGGTGTTGGTGGCCGCGCGCTTGAGGGCCGAACCCTCGAAGGCTTCCATCGCGGCTTTGAGTTCCTCCAGATTGCGGGCCGCCGCGGCTACCCGCATGGCGTCGCCGATGGCATCATTTCCTGCCGACGGGGCTGGCAATGGGGCGGTCCGGGGTGCCGCGGCTCGCGGCATGGCGGGAACCGGCGCCGCCGGGGCAGGCGGTTTGGCCATCAGGCGGTTGACCGGTGCCTCCGCAACGGCCTCATCGGCGCCGGCTTCGACCAGCCAGGCCAATGTCGTTAATGCGTCCCGGTCCTGCATCCCGCCATTCTAGGGGGTCCGGCCGTCCGGCGCGACAGGGCGCGCAGGGCGGTGTTAAATAATCCCTTGGAAAATCCGCCGATTCCCATGAGCCAGCAGCGCGAGAGCATGAATTACGACGTGGTGATCGTGGGCGGGGGGCCTGCGGGCCTGTCGGCGGCCATCCGGCTGAAGCAGCAGGCGCAAAAGCAGAACCGGGACGTCAGCGTCTGTGTCCTGGAAAAAGGTTCGGAAATTGGCGCCCATATTCTGTCCGGCGCCGTCCTGGACCCGGGCGGCCTTAATGAATTGATCCCGGACTGGAAGGAAAAAGGCGCGCCGGTCGAAACGAAAGTGACCGAGGACCGCTTCTATTTCTATACGCGAAGCGCGGCGATCCCAATTCCCGGATTTCTGTTCCCGCCGCTGATGAGCAATCACGGCAATTACATTGTCAGCCTGTCCAATCTGTGCCGCTGGCTGGGTGCCCACGCTGAAGCGCTGGGCGTGGAAATCTATCCCGGTTTTCCGGCCCATGACGTGATCGTCGAAGACGATGTGGTCAAAGGCGTGATCACCGGCGATATGGGCGTGGCCAAGGACGGCCATCACAAGCCCGATTATCAGCCCGGCATGGAACTTCGGGGCAAATACACGCTGTTCGCGGAAGGCGCGCGGGGTTCGCTGTCGAAAATCCTGGGCCGGCATTTCGGGCTGCATGACGGGCGCGATCCACAGAAATTCGGTATCGGCCTGAAAGAGCTTTGGGAACTGGCGCCCGGCAAGCACCGCAAGGGCCTGGTGGTGCATGGCATGGGCTGGCCGCTCGCCAATGACACGGGCGGCGGCCTCTTCATGTATCACTGGGGCGAGAATTATTGCTCCATCGGCTTCGTGGTGCATCTCAATTACAGCAACCCCTATCTGGAGCCCTTTTCGGAATTCCAGCGCGCCAAGACGCATCCGGCGGTGCGGGATTTGCTCGAAGGGGGCAAGCGCATCGGCTATGGCGCGCGCGCCATTACCGAAGGCGGCCAGCAATCTGTGCCCCGGCTGGCCTTTCCGGGCGGCGCGCTGATCGGCTGCGCCGCCGGTTTCGTGAATTTGCCACGCATCAAAGGCAGCCATAATGCCATGCGCACCGGGATGATGGCGGCGGATGCCGCCTTCGCCGCGATCTTGGCCGGGCGCGAAAACGACACGCTGGACGCTTATGAAGCGGCCTATGCCGCAAGCCCCGTCGCCAAGGATTTGCGGCTCGTCCGCAACGCCAAGCCGCTTTGGTCGAAGCTGGGAACGCTGCTGGCCTTGCCGTTCATCGGCCTCGATATGTGGACCAACCAGCTTCTGGGATTTTCCTTTTTTGGCACGCTCAGCCATGGCAAGGCCGATTTCGCCACCTTGAAAAAGGCGAAGGATTCAAAGCCGATTGCCTATCCCAAGCCGGACGGGGTCCTGACCTTCGACCGGCTGTCCAGCGTCTTTGTCTCAAATACCAACCATGAAGAGGATCAGCCGGTGCATCTGGTGCTGCGCGATCCTGCAATTCCCATTACAGTGAACCTGCCGGACTATGCGGAACCGGCACAGCGTTACTGTCCCGCGGGTGTTTATGAGGTGGTCCAGGACCCTGGCGGGCCGCGGTTCCAGATCAACGCGCAGAACTGCGTGCATTGCAAAACTTGCGATATCAAGGATCCGGCCCAAAATATCACCTGGGTTACGCCCGAAGGCGGCGGCGGACCCAATTATTCGAACATGTGAGGCGCGCTTGAAGACTTGTCTGGCTCCCATCGCGACGCTCCTGCTTTTGGCGGGTTGCGCCAACATGCCGTCGCTGAACCATTCCCCACGCAGCCAGGCCGCCGGGCCGGAGGCGAAAGCCTTCTCCACCTATCTGTCCGCGCGTTTCGCGGCGGGCGAGCATGCCTTGCCGGAGGCAGCGCGGTATTACACCCAGAGCCTGGCGCAGGATCCGGGCAATGCCAGCATCCTGTCCTTGGCGTTTTTCTACACCACCACGTCGGGCGATGTGGAAGGGGCAGCCAAATACGCCACCCAGATCGTCGCCAAGACGCCCGATGAACGGTCCGCCCGCCTGGCACTGGCGGTGATCGCCTTCAAGCACAAGAATTATGCCGACGCCCGCAAGCATTTGTCGCTGTCGGCGAAGGGACCGTTCCAGACCCTGGTCGTGTCTTTGTTCGACGGCTGGGCGGCGGCGGCCGGAGGCGATGGCGCCGGTGCCCTGGCAGACATGAAGACGCTGGGCGCCCAAAGCGGGGCCGAGGGGCTGGCCGCTTTTCACACCGCCTTGATCGCGGATTACCTGAATTTGCCCGAAGCGGAGGCTGATTACCGCAAGGCGCTGCTGTCCAACCGGGTCAGCCCGCGGCTGGTCCAGGCTTACGGCAATTTCCTGGAGCGCGCGGGACGCACCGATGATGCGACTGCGCTCTACCAGAAGTTTCTCGGTGAAAACGCGGTCAAGCCGGTGGCGCAGGACAGCCTGGCGCGCATAGCCGCCAAAAAAAAACCGGAGCCTTTCATCCGCGGTGCCGAGGACGGCGTTGCCGAAAGCCTGTTCGGCATGGCGGCCTCGCTGAACGACCGGCAAAGCGCCGATATTTCGATCCTGTATCTGCGCATGGCGCTCTATCTGCGCTCCGATCTGGCCCTGGCCGATCTGCTCCTGGCCGATCGTTTTGAAACGCTGGGAAAATATGAAGACGCGATCACGGTCTATCGCAAGATCGATAAATCCTCGCCTTATTACCGCATGGCCGCAACCCAGGCCGCTATCGATGAAGGGCGGCTGGATCGCAAGAGCGCGGCGATCGCCAATCTGCGGAGCCTGACACAGGCCTATCCCGACCAGGCGGAAAACTGGATCGCGCTCGGCGACGCCTATCGCAACCAGAACGATTTTACGGCGGCAATCGACGCTTATGACCAGGCGGAGAAAGTCATCGGAACGCCCGACAAGCGCGACTGGCCGCTCTTCTATGCCCGCGCCATGGCGCAGGATTCCGCCAAACATTGGGACAAGGCCGAGGCCGACATCAACACCGCGCTCAAATTGTCGCCGGACCAGCCGGAATTGCTCAATTACCTGGGTTATTCCTGGGTCGATCGCAACCAGCACATCGCCGAAGCCTTGGGCATGCTGGAAAAGGCGCGGCAGCTGAGGCCTTACGACGGCTATATCGTCGATAGCGTCGGTTGGGCCTACTACAAGCTTGGCCGCTACGAAGATGCGGCACGGACACTGAATGCGGCGGTCCTGCTGGTGCCCGGCGATCCCACCGTGAACAATCATCTGGGTGATGCGTTGTGGAAAGTGGGCCGCAAGATCGAGGCTCGCTTTCAGTGGAACCATGCTCTGGCCTTCAGCAACGACACCACCGACCGGAACGAAAAGGCCGAGATCGAGCAAAAACTCAAAACCGGATTGACGGGATAGATAATGGACGCTCCGTCATTGGGTAGCGCGCATATGGCGCGCGCCAAGATCAATTTGTTTCTGCATGTCGGTGTCCGGCGCGAAGACGGTTTTCATCCCTTGC
Source organism: Pseudomonadota bacterium (assembly GCA_018242085.1). Lineage (GTDB taxonomy): Bacteria > Pseudomonadota > Alphaproteobacteria > Micropepsales > Micropepsaceae > Rhizomicrobium. Next base: position 851 of record JAFECO010000171.1, on the reverse strand, counting down.
AGAGTCTTGCGATTTTCACCGCTTTCGGCGACCAGCTTTCGGTCGAGGAGGCCGAGGAGCTTTCGCTTGAGGTCGAAGGCCCGTTCGCGCCTGCTTTGACGGACGGTGACAATCTGGTTCTGAAAGCGGCGCGGGCCTTGGCGACCCATGCCGGCCGCCGGGCAGGGGCGAAGATCACGCTGGTGAAAAATCTTCCCGTCGCGTCGGGCATGGGCGGCGGCAGTGCCGATGCCGCGGCCGCGTTGCGCATGCTGGCGGCGCTGTGGCGGCTCGAACTGGATGAAAGCGCATTATGCGAGCTCGCCCAGGAATTGGGATCGGACATTCCGGTCTGTGTTCCCAGCGCTCCGGCTTTCATGGAAGGCCGCGGCGAAATCCTCACGCCGATATCCGCACTCCCGCGATTGCCGATCCTGCTGGTCAATCCCGGTGTCGCTGTGCCCACCAAGGATGTGTTCGCTACTCTCAAGGACAGGCGCGGGACGGAGATGGCGCTGCCTCGCGGACGTTTCAACGATTTGGCGGACCTGCTGCGCTTCCTGGAAATGACCGGCAACGATCTGGAAGCGCCGGCGCTCGCCTTGCAGCCGGTTATCGGCGAGGTTTTGTCATCCTTGCGGTCCGTACCCGGCGCGCTTTTCACCCGCATGTCGGGTTCCGGCGCCACATGTTTCGCATTGATGCCGGACGATGGCGGCTGCGCGCGGGCGGCGGCGGCGTTGAAGGAAAAACATCCGGATTGGTGGGTACAGCCGACCTTCGTTCCCCAAATGGGCCTGGCGCATGAGGATAGGGGCCGCGATATTGGGCCTACGCCCGACGGTCTCTAGGAGCATCGGCCAGGAAAAGTG
>JAFECO010000170.1 GCA_018242085.1 Pseudomonadota bacterium | reverse complement strand
GGCGGCATAATCCGGCCCGGCGAAATTCAGCGCATGAGCGCGGGCTCCGGCGTGGTGCATGCCGAGTTCAATGCCAGCCCTGAGCGGCGATGCCATCTCTTGCAGATCTGGATCATGCCGTCTCGTCCGGGCATCGAACCATCCTATGAGCAGAAGGCGATCGATGCCGCCGCGATCGCCAACAAATTCACCCGCATCGCCGCTCCCGATCCCCAGCCCAATGAAGTGCGCCTGATGCAGGACGCAGAAATCTGGGCGGCCCGGCTGGATGGCGATATCGAAGTGATCCACCCTTTGGCGCCGGGCCGCCGGGCCTGGATTCAGGTCGCCAAGGGCGAGATCGTCCTGGATGAGGAAAATCTGAAAGCCGGCGACGGCGCTGCGGTCACCGACCAGGATCAGGTGGTCGTCTGCTCGAAAGCGCCGAGCGAAGTGCTGCTGTTCGATCTGGCGTAAAAAGGAAAAGACCGGCTTTCTTCTCCCCGTGCGGCGAAGCCGCTGACGGGGGAAGCCAGATGGGGGCTATTTTACAAGTCCGAAACGCGACTTATAGCGCGCGTCGATGCCCGACAGCGGGAAGTAGATGAAGACGTCGGTGGTGCCAAACTGGCGGTCGATCACCGCGCCGTCGCCGATGCGGCAGCCCGCGCGCACATAACCTTTGAGCAGCGGCGGCAGGCTGCGCAGGCCTTCGCGGGGCTCGATCGCATCCTTCGCCATGCGGTTCATGTCCACGAACAATTCGGCCCGGGCGCGGACATTCAACTCCGCCGGCATGGCGTGGAAATGGTGCAGATAGGAGAGCGGCAGCGCCAAAGCGTCCGGATCGTTGCCCGCCAGGCTGGCGCAGCCGAACATCAGGTCGATGTCGAAGCGCGCGACATAGGCCATCAGGCCCTTCCACAAAAGCTGCATGGTGCCGGGCCGGGCGCGATAGCTTTTCAGCACGCAGGAGCGGCCCAGCTCCAGATATTTGGTGTCGGCCGGCAGGCCCTTCAGCATCGGGCCGATGTCATATTCGCTGGAGGTGTAGAAGCCGCCCGCCCGCGCCGCGTCCTTCTCCCGCGTCAGCCGGTAGGTGGCCACCACCAGGGGCTGGCCGTCCTCGCCATGGGCTTCGCGGTCCACCACCAGAAGATGGTCGCAGACATCGTCATACTTATCGAAGTCGCGCCCCGCCTCGCGCATCTGGGGCGAGGGGATCGCGGTCATCTCTTCATAGAAGACGGAATAGCGGAGCCGCTGGGCCTGTTCGACCTCATGCTCGGTCTCGGCCAGGCGCACTTCCAGGGCGCCGGAAATGGCCAGAACCGGCCATTGTTCGGCGCGGCCTTCGAAAGGTCCCGCTTCGTAGATATTGACCACGCAAACCCCTTTTTGGGCGCTGCCGCGGCTCCGGAATATGCCGGTTCTGCGACAGATTTATAATCTAGCCCAACGGGTTGGGACCGCGCAACGGATTGTGACAGCCACCATTAAACGGGGGGATCAGGCTGTCGCTTGTAGCCTTTTCAGCTGCCAAAACAGAAGCAGCGCCGGAATCCCGATGGCGCCGCAGCCCAGGAAAAACAGGGCATAGGCCGGCATCAATCCAAAATGAGACGCCAACCCTTCGACTGCCGTGCCGGAGAAACCTTTGAGGATCTTGCCCGCCCAGGCATAGGTCGAGGACAAAAGCGCATATTGCGTCGCGGTATAGCCCAGGCTGGTGAGGCTCGACATGTAGGCGACCAAGGTCACCCCGGCCAGCGCGATGGCGAAATTGTCCAGCCCCATCACCAGGGCGAAGCTGACCGGGTCATGCGCGAAAGGCAGCACGGCATAGAGCGCGGTGCCCGCCATCTGGCTGGCGCATCCCAACAGCACCGCCCGCATCAGTCCCAGCCGCAGCGACAGAAATCCGCCCGCCGCCACGCCCAGAAACACGCCCACCAGGCCGATGCTGCCGCGCACCGCGCCGACCACATCCTTGCTCAGCCCCAGATCGACATACATGGGATTGTACATCGGGCCACTGACGAAATTGGGAAGCTGGAAGAGGCTGATCGCCAGCAGGATCAGAACCGCATGGGTGCCATGGGTCTTGAAGAAAACGATGAAGGGACCGGCGACCGCATCGAAGAATCCCCGCGGCGTCCAAAGCGGCGTCTCCGCGCTTTTGCTTTGCATCACCTGATCCGCCTTGATCGGCTCCGCCGCCAGGAAAATCGCGGCAAGACCGATCGCCATCATCGCGCCATAGATCACATAGGCCTCGTTCCAGCCGACGCGCTGGGCGATCGGCAGGATCACCGCTTCGCTGGCCAAGAGCGCCGTGCGATATCCGAATGTGTAGCCGGAGGTGAGAAGCCCCAATTCGTCGGGGTCGCGCGCGCTTTCGATCCGCCAGGCGTCGATGGCGATATCTTGCGTGGAGGATGCGAAGGCCGCGATCAAGGCGAACACGCCCAGCATCGCCAGGCCATGGCCGACACCGGCCCAGGCCATGCCCATCAGCCCGCCCGCGACCGCCAATTGCGCCAGCGCGATCCAGCCGCGGCGGCGTCCCAACTTGGACAGCACCGGCACGCCCACCCGGTCCAGGATCGGGGCCCAGAGGAATTTCAACGAATAGGCCAGGCCCACCCACGACAAAAAACCGATCGCGGACAGCGCGATGCCTTCATCGCGCAGCCAGTAGCCGAAGGTGTTGCCCACCAGAACGAAAGGCAGACCCGACGAGAAGCCCAGCACCGTCATGGTGAGGGTTTTGGGATTGAGATATTCGCGGAAGGAGTAACGGCGGCGCGGACTCATGCCGCTACAGTATGGGGCAGTCCTTCGCCGGAGGGAAACAGCGTCTGGAACATTTCCTCAAGCTCGGCGGGATCGACCGGCTTGGTGAGAAAGCCATCCATGCCCGCATCGCGGCAGGCGCGCCTGCCGGTCTCCAGCGCATCGGCGGTCAGCGCCACGATCGGCACGCGCGGGCTGGCGTTCTTCGCTTCCATGGCGCGGATCGCGCGCGCGGCTTCGATTCCGTCCATGCCCGGCATGTGAATGTCGGTGAGAAGAAGATCGAAGCTTTCCTTTTCCAGCGCGGCCACCGCCGCGCCGCCGGTGGTGACGTCCCGCACCTGATGGCCGCGCCGGCGCAAAAGCTCGCGGATCAGAAGCGCGTTCACCGGATTGTCTTCCGCCAGAAGGATTTTCAGTCCGGTGCGCGCCGCCATGGTCGGGGGCGGGGACGGCGCGGCGGGCGGGTCGGAAGGCATCGATGCGGCCGGGCTCTCGGCGGACATTTTGGGGGCGCGGTGCATGGACAGGCAATAATTCAACTGCTCCGCCAATGAGGCTTCGCGGATCGGCTTCACCAGATAGCCGTCGAATCCCATGGCGCTGAGGTCCTTCAGCCGGGACCGCGCCGCGGGCGTCACCATCACCAAGGTCGGGATCGACAGGTCCGGCGGCCCCAAGGGATCGGGCGCGCTGTCGGTGCCGGAATCGATCAGCACCGCGTCGATCTTTCCCGCTTCGATCCGGCCGGCGGGCAGCTGCAGGAGATTGAGACCCTCCCCGCCCTGGCTTTCGATCTGAAGACACAGGCCTTCGCGCAGCATCCGGTTGCGGCTGAGGATGGCGATGCGCTTTCCTTCCAGCGGCAGGGCGCCCTCGCCGGCCGGCCGGATCGTGATCGTCGGCACGGTGAACCAGAAGATCGAACCATGCTCCGGACCGGGCTCGATGCCGATCTGGCCGCCCATGGTTTCGACCAGGCGCTTGGAAATGGCCAGGCCCAAACCCGATCCGCCGAATTTGCGGGCATGACTGGAATCGGCCTGCACGAACTCCTGAAAGATTTCGTGGCGCTTCTGCGGCGGCACGCCCACGCCGGTGTCGCGCACTTCCACCTTAAGGACGTCACCGTTCTTTGCACCGGCCATCGACAGCGCCACGCAGACCCCGCCCGTCTCGGTGAATTTGACGGCGTTGCCCATCAGGTTGGTGAGCACCTGGCGCAGGCGCACATGATCGCCCCGGATCGCCTGGGGAACGTCCCGCGCCACCATGGTGGTGATTTCGATATTCTTGGCATGCGCGCGCGGGCCCAAAAGTTCGGCCACCCCCGCCACCAGGCCGCGAACATCGACCTCGTCTTCGTCCAGGGTCAGGGTGCCGGATTCGATCTTGGAGAAATCCAGAATGTCGCCGATCAGGGAGAGAAGCGCTTCGCCCGATTGGGTGATCGCCTCCGCATAGGTGCGCTGCTCCGGCTTCAAGTCGGTTTCCAATAGCAGCCGCCCCATGCCCAACACGCCGTTCATGGGCGTGCGGATCTCGTGGCTCATGGTGGCCAGAAAGCCCGATTTGGCGCGGCTGGCGGCTTCGGCATTGTCGCGCGCTTCGGTCAGGGCGTCTTCCAGCGCCTTGCGCTCGGTGATGTCGCGGCCCACGCTTTGCACTTCGATCAGCCGGCCCTGGCCGTCGCGTACCGCATAATCCTTCCAGGAGATCCAGCGCCAGCCGGCGGTGGTGCGCAGATGCTGGTCGTAATGCGTCTGGCCGCGGGCCAGATCGCCGAAACTGCCGAACAAAGGCGCGCGGCTTTCCGGATGAAGCTCCGGCGCGAAGGGATAGCCGATGGCGCGCGACGGTTCGAGATCGAACAGCTTGAAGAAAGCTTCGTTGGCATAGGTGAGGCGGCTGGACGCGTCACGCCGGAAAATCGCATCGCCTTGCGCGTCCACCAGTCCCTTGTAGCGGATCTCGCTTTGATGGAGCCGCGTGTTCGCGGCGGCCGCGTTGCGCAGCGAATTTTCCAGGCGCTGGGCTGCGGCGCGCATGTCGTCGGCCTGGCGCGTGAGCATCA
>JAFECO010000016.1 GCA_018242085.1 Pseudomonadota bacterium | reverse complement strand
TTGTTGCTGGTGTTCCCCACGCCGGTCAGTGCCCCGATATTGGCGTCGTGCGCATTCTGATAGCGATATTCCGTGAACAGGGTCATGTCCTGGGAAACCGGATATTCGAGCCCGCCCAGTGCCTGCCAGCCGAATACGGTGGCGGAATCGCTGACCGTTCCTCCGACCCGGTCATTCACCGCGCCCAACCCCGCCCCGCCATAAAGGCGCAGCGGCGAGCCGGTATCGAGATGATAGACCAGATTGCCCATGAAGCTGGTGGATGCCAGATGCGAAAATCCGGTGTCCCCCTTATAGCCCGACTGATTGTAGAAAAGATCGGCTTCCGCCGACCATCCTCGCATCGGGAGAATATTGTCCAGCCCATAGCCCACGCGTGCGCCGATATTATAACCGGTGTCCATGTCGTGCAGGGAACCGCCGGCCATCAACGCAGGATCGAAACTCGCGCCGCCGAGGATAGAGGCATACCAATTGTCCGTATGGGTGCTGTCGGCATGGGCGGCACCGGTGGCGAGCAGCAGCGCGGCGGCGGAACTGAGGACAAAGCTTTTCATAAACGAACCCTTCGTTGCGATGCCCCCCATCGCGATATTTAACGTCGGGTTTTTACGATCGTCGCCTCTTGAAAAACGAAAGTGATCGCTTGGCAACAAGCGGTAACAACATGAAAAGTTTATCAAATAAGGCTTTTTTGTGAATTCATCCGCTGACGGACAATTGCAGCTTGCGATTGCCACGCTCCACCACGAGGTCCCAGCGGTTTGCATCGTTCAAGGCGCGCGTTAATTCGCCGACACGGTTGATGCCCACGCCATTCACGCTGCGCACGATATCGCCAGGTTGGAACCCGTAATTCCCCGAATAGGAATTGGGGTTGATGGAAACGATCACCACCCCTTTGGCCAAAAGATCGGTCTGCAGATCCAGCGCCGCCGCCGGTGAAAGATTTTCCACCTTCGCGCCGGTCAAAGGATTGCGTCCCGCGATGACGGTCACTTCGCGCGGCGGGTTTTCCGGCGGCAATGCCAAGGTCACATTCACCTCACGAACGGCCTTGCCCGCGCCGATCCGCACCTTGACGCGGTCGCCGGGCTTGTGCGTGGCGATGCGATAATTGAGCGACTGCATATCGTCCACGCCTGCGCCATCCACCGCCAGCACCACATCGCCGCTTTTGACGCCGGCATTGGCCAGTGGACCGCCGGGATAGATATCCTTGATCAAGACGCCGCCCGGACGCCCCAGCCCCAGGCTTTCGGCGATGGCGCTGGTCACCGGCTGGCCGGTGGCACCGATCCAGGAGAGGCGAACCCCACCGCCCCCTTCCACGCCTTCCACCACCCGGCGCGCCAGATTGGCGGGAATGGCAAAGCCGATGCCGATATTGCCGCCGGAGCGCGAATAGATCGCCGTGTTAATGCCCGCGAGCTTGCCGTCGGTGGTGACCAGCGCGCCGCCGGAATTGCCCGGATTGATGGCGGCATCGGTCTGAATATAGAACTGATAGTCGTTGGCCGCCCCTTGCGTGCGCGCCAGCGCCGACACGATCCCCATGGTCACGGTCTGGCCCACGCCGAAGGGATCGCCGACCGCCAGCACCAGATCGCCCACCTGCACCGCATCGCTGTCGCCGAACGGCACGGTCGGCAGTCTTTCACCCTTGGTGTCGATCTTCAGCACCGCCAGATCGGTCCTGGGGTCGGCGGTGAGAACCTTGGCCTTGAATTCGCGCTTGTCGTTCAGCGCCACCACGATATCGGTGCCCCCATCCACCACATGATTGTTGGTGAGGATCAGGCCATCAGCCCGCACGATCACGCCGGAGCCCAGCGATTGCTGCACGCGCTGGCGCATGCCGGGATTGTTGCCGAAGAATTGCGAAAAGAACGGATCGTTGAAAAAGGGATTGGTCTGAACCTGGGTGACGGTGCGGGTGTAGACATTCACCACCGCCGGCGCGATCCGTTTTACCACCGGCGCGAAGGTGAGTTGGACCTGGCCCATGGATGACGGTTGCGCTTCGTTGCGCGGCGGCGGCGCGAGTTTCAGCGGCTGGGGCGTCACCAGGTGGGGCGTGGGCGGGGCGCCGGCCCCCGGCATCGCCCAGAATGCCAGCGCCGCGATCGCGGCCAAACCTGCCACTGCAAGGGACACCGTCTTCATCACGTGCAACCTTCCGAAAATGTTTCCCAGTTCAAACCCCCGCCATAGAATTGCGGAATTCCGGAACCGCCTCAACAAACAAAAAAGGGCGGCATTTCTGCCGCCCCCCAAACTCTTTTCCTTGTGACGGCTTATGCCTCAGCCTCTTCCGCCACTTCCACCGGACCGGAGTCCTTGCCCTTGGCATCGACATCGCGGTCGACGAATTCGATGATCGCCATCGGCGCATTGTCGCCATGGCGGAAACCGGCCTTGAGCACGCGGGTGTAACCGCCCGGACGGCCGGCATAACGCGGGCCGATCACGTCGAACAGCTTGGTCACCTGGTCGGCGTCCTTGATCTGGGCCAGCGCCTGGCGGCGGGCGTGCAAGTCTTTGGCACCCCGGCGCGACAGGGTGATCAGCTTTTCGATCACCGGACGAAGATCCTTGGCCTTGGGCAAGGTGGTCTTGATTTGCTCATGCTTGATGAGCGCCGCCGTCATATTGCCCCACATCGCCTTGCGATGAGACGCGGTGCGGTTCAGTTTGCGTCCTTGATTGCCGTGGCGCATGACTTCTAATCCCTGTCATGGCCCGCCGGTGTCGCCGGACGGGCCATCCCTTTTCAATATTGATCTTCGTAACGCTTCGCGAGGTCTTCGATATTCTCAGGCGGCCAGCCGGGCACTTCCATGCCCAGATGCAGACCCATTTCCGCCAACACCGCCTTGATCTCGTTGAGCGACTTGCGGCCGAAATTCGGGGTGCGCAGCATCTCCGCTTCGGTCTTCTGGATCAGGTCGCCGATATAGACGATGTTGTCGTTCTTCAGGCAGTTGGCCGAACGGACGCTGAGTTCCAGCTCGTCCACCTTCTTGAGCAGCACCGGATTGAAGGCCAGGTCGGGCTTGCTCTCTTCGGCGACGCGCTCGCGCGGTTCCTCGAAGTTGATGAAGACCTGGAGCTGGTCTTGCAGGATGCGGGCGGCATAGGCCACCGCATTGTCCGGCGTGACCGCGCCATTGGTTTCGACCGTGAGAGTCAGCTTGTCATAGTCGAGGATCTGGCCCTCGCGGGTATTTTCGACCTTGTAGGAAACCTTCTTCACCGGGCTGAACAGGCTGTCCACCGGAATCAGGCCGATCGGCGCATCTTCCGGACGATTGCGGTCGGCCGGGACATAGCCCTTGCCGGTGGCGATGGTGAGTTCCATGCGGAAATCCACCTTCTCGTCCAGGGTGCAGAGCACCAGGTCGGGATTGAGGATTTCGATGTCGGACGAGCCCTGGATCTGACCGGCCTTGACTTCGCCGGGGCCGGAGGCGCGCAGCGAAACCCGCTTGGGGCCTTCGGCATGCATGCGCAGCGCGATCTGCTTCACATTGAGCACGATGTCGGTGACGTCTTCGCGCACGCCCTGGATGGACGAGAATTCGTGCAGCACGCCTTCGATCTGGATCGAGGTGACGGCGGCGCCTTGCAGCGACGACAGCAGCACCCGGCGCAGCGAATTGCCCAGGGTCAGGCCGAAACCGCGTTCCAGCGGCTCGGCGGTGATGGTGGCGATTTTGCCCGCGTCATGACCGGCTTCGGTCTTGAGCTTTTGCGGCTTGATCAGTTCTTGCCAGTTCTTCTGAAACATATTGTCCTCATCGTGTCCCGGGCATGTCGGACCATGCCCATACGTTCGACGGGTAGATAGTTACGTCCGATAAATTCTCAAACGCGGCGGCGCTTGGGCGGGCGGCAGCCATTGTGGGGGATCGGGGTCACGTCGCGGATGGACGTAACGACCAGGCCCACGGCCTGCAACGCACGCAGCGCCGATTCACGGCCCGAACCGGGGCCGGAAACTTCCACTTCCAGGGTGCGCATGCCGTGCTCGACCGCCTTTTTGGCGGCGTCCTCGGCGGCGATCTGTGCCGCATACGGCGTGGATTTGCGCGAGCCCTTGAAGCCCATCATGCCGGCCGACGACCAGGACACGGCATTGCCTTGCGTGTCGGTGATGGTGACGATGGTGTTGTTGAAGGTCGCGGCGACATGGGCGACGCCCACGGCGACGTTCTTCTTTTCCTTCTTGCGGGCGCGGGGCGCCTTGCCGCCTGATTTTGCTTCGGCCATTTACTTGGTGACTTTCTTCTTGCCGGCGATCGCTTTGGCGGGGCCTTTGCGGGTGCGGGCGTTGGTGTGCGTGCGCTGACCGCGAACGGGCAGATTCTTGCGGTGGCGAAGGCCGCGATAGCAACCCAGGTCCATCAGGCGCTTGATGTTCATCGCCACATCGCGGCGCAGATCGCCCTCGACCAGGAAATCGCGGTCGATGATTTCGCGGATCTGGATGACCTCGGATTCGGTCAGGTCGCTGACCCGGCGCGCAGGATCGATCCCCAGCTGGGTGATGATCTTGTGAGCGATGTGCGGCCCGATTCCATGGATGTAGCGAAGGCCGATTTCGACTCGCTTCTGGGTCGGGATATTGACGCCGGCGATACGTGCCACTGAGGTGTCTCCTGGCTGTTTAAGCCATTGAAAGAGTTATAAAATCTTTGTGCGCCGCCGTTTCGCTCCAAACCGGGGCGCCAAGGCGCAGAAATCGCCCCAAAAGCCCGGAAATGACACGAAAAAATGTCGCGAAGGCGCGGATTATAGGAATGAGCCCCCTGCCGTCAACTCTCCCGTGGGATTTATTGTCGCAGGTGTCATCGGCCCGCCCAGGGCCGATGACGAGCCGCATCGCGGCTTAGGGAATTCAGACCTTCACCCCGTCCAGAACGGCTGCAATCTGGGCCGTAACGGCCCCCACGGGGGCCATGCCGTCCAGGGTCTTGAGCTTGCCCTGTCCGCCATAATAGCCCAGCAGCGGCGCCGTGTTCTTGTAATAGACCTCCAGACGGGTCTTGAGGGTTTCCGGGTTGTCGTCGGCCCGGACCGGTCCGCCAGCCGCAATGCGGCTTTCGACCCGCGCCAGGAGCGCCGCGTCGTCCACTTTCAGTTCCAGAACCAGGTCGATCTTCTTGCCCCGCTCGGCCAGCATTTTGTCCAGGGCTTCGGCCTGGGCGATGGTGCGGGGAAAGCCGTCGAACACCGCGCCATTGGCGCAATCGGGCTGGTCGTAGCGATCCGCGATGATCCCCACCACCGTCTCGTCCGGAACCAGGGCGCCCTTGTCCATCAACGCCTTGCAGGCCAGGCCCAGCGGCGTGCCCGCCGCGATGGCTGCACGCAGCATGTCGCCGGTGGACAATTGGGGGAGACCCCGTTTTTCGGTGAGAATTTTGGCTTGAGTGCCCTTCCCCGCCCCCGGGGGTCCGAACAGAACCAGATTCACCTTCGCGCTCCGCGCAGCTTCGACTTCTTGAGCAGGCCTTCATATTGCTGCGCGACGAGGTGGCTTTGAATCTGCGCCACCGTGTCCATGGTGACCGAAACCACGATCAGGATCGAGGTGCCGCCCAGCGAGAAGGAAAGATTGTATTTGTAGAACATGAATTCGGGGATCAGGCAGACGAATGCCAGATACGCCGCCCCGATCACGGTGATGCGCGTCAAAGTGTAATCGATGAATTGCGCGCTCTTCTTGCCGGGACGGATGCCCGGGAAGACGCCGCCATACTTCTTCAGATTTTCCGCCGTCTCCTCGGGGTTAAACACCACCGACGTGTAGAAGAAAGTGAAGAAGAGAATGAGGACGGCGTAGATGATCAGATAGAGCGGCTGGCCGCGGCTGAGATAGGTCACGATCATCTGCAGCCAGTTCGGCAGGTTCTGGGCATTGAAGCTGGCCACCGTGGTGGGCAGCAACAGGATCGAGGACGCGAAGATGGGCGGGATCACGCCGGAGACATTCAGCTTGAGCGGCAGATGCGAACTCTCGCCGCCATAGATCTTATTGCCGACCTGTCGCTTGGGATAGGTGACGAACAACCGGCGCTGGGCCCGCTCCATGAAGACGATGAACCCCACCAGCGCAACCGCGAAGACCGCGAAGGCCAGCAGCAGAAGCGGGTTGGTGGCGCCGGTACGGGCCGATTCCAGGGCCTGGATGCCCAGTTGGGGAAAGCGCGCCACGATGCCCGCGAAGATGATCAGCGAAATGCCATTGCCGACGCCGCGGCTGGTGATCTGCTCGCCGATCCACATCAGGAGCATGGTGCCGCCGGTCAAGGTGATCATCGCCGTCAGGCGGAAGAAGAAACCGGGATGGATGACGACATTGCCCCAATGTTCCAGCCCGATGGCGATGCCATAGGACTGGACGGCGGCAAGCGCCACCGTGCCGTAGCGGGTATATTGGTTGATGATCTTGCGTCCCGCCTCGCCTTCCTTTTTCAAGGCTTCGAGTTCGGGAAACACCGTCGTCATCAGCTGAATGATGATGGAGGCCGAGATGTACGGCATGATGCCGAGGGCGAAGATCGCCATGCGCTCGACGGCGCCGCCCGCCAGCACATTGAAGACGTCCAGAAGCCCGCCGCCGGCCTGGTTGAGCTGCTGCGCCAAAGCGGCCGGATCGATGCCGGGCATGGGGATATAAGTTCCCAGCCGCGCGACGATCAGCGCCCCCAATGTGAAGAAAATGCGGTTCCGCAGCTCGTGGGACTTGCCCAGGTTGCTGAAACTGAAATTGGCGGCCAATTGCTCGGCGGCTGACGGCATGTCCTGCTCCTGGGTACGGGCCGCAAGGCCCTGCCCCTAATATAGCGCGCGAGGCCGCCGTTGCGAGCGGTCTCGCGCCCTATTTCAGCCCTGGCGTGCCGCCCGCTTGGCGGTGGCGTCGGCGCGGCGCTTCTGACGCTTGCCCGGCTCGCCCTTCTTGTTCGAATAGACCTTCTTCTGGAAGGTGGTGGTCACGGTGCCGCCGGCCTTTTCGACCGCTTCGCGGGCGCCGGCGGAGACACCGGCCACTTCGATATCGATCTTGGCGGTGATGCTGCCCTTGCCGAGCAGACGCACGCCGTCGCGGCTCTTATGCGCCAGGCCGGCCTTGCGCAGCACCTCTTCGGTGATCTTGCCGTCGGTCTTCAGGCGCTTGTCGGTGATCGCCTTCTGCAACAGGCCGATATTCACTTCCGAAAAATCGTTGGCGAAGATGTTGTTGAAGCCGCGCTTGGGGATGCGCATGTGCAGCGGCATCTGGCCGCCTTCAAAGCCATAGACCTTGGTGCCGGTGCGGGCCTTGGCGCCCTTGACGCCGCGGCCGGAGGTCTTGCCCAGGCCCGAGGACGAGCCGCGGCCGACCTTGTGCTTGTGCTTGTGCGCGCCCGGATTGTTGCTGATCTGATTGAGCTTCATAAAAACCTCTCCATGGCCAGGCGCCCGAAGGGCCAGGGCCCGGCCATCCAATTACTTCGTGTCTTCGACGATCTCGACGAGGTGCTTGACCGCGTTGATCATGCCGCGCACCGACGGCGTGTCTTCCAAGGTGCGGGTGCGGCGGATCTTGCCCAAACCCAGTCCGCGCAGGGTCTGCGCCTGGATGTCGGGCTTGCGGTTGGCGGAACGGATCTGGCGAACGGTAACGGTCTTGCCGCTTTTCGCCGCCGCCTTGGTCTTCTTCTCGGCCATGGTCTTTCTCTCTATCTATCAGGCCGAGGCTTCGGCGGGAGCGCCTTCGCGCTTGGCCAGGATTTCCGACACGCTGCGGCCACGGCGATTGGCGACCATGCGCGGCGATTGCTGGTTCTTCAGCGCGTCGAACGTCGCACGCACCATGTTGTAGGGGTTGGAGGTGCCCAGCGACTTGGACACGACATCGCCCACGCCCAGGGCTTCGAACACCGCGCGCATCGGACCGCCCGCGATGATGCCGGTACCGGCGGGCGCCGGACGCAGCAAGACCTTGCCGGCGCCGTGATGGCCGCGCACTTCATGATGCAGGGTGCGGCCGTCCTTCAGCGGGATGCGGACCAGGGCGCGCTTGGCGGCTTCCGTCGCCTTGCGGATGGCTTCGGGCACTTCGCGCGCCTTGCCATGGCCGAAACCGACCCGGCCGGCCTGATCGCCGACGACGACCAGCGCGGCGAAGCCGAAACGCCGGCCACCCTTCACGACCTTGGCGACACGGTTGATGTGCACCAGCTTGTCGATGAATTCATTGTCGCGCTCTTCGCGATCGCGGCCGCGGCCGCGCTTTTCGTCCCGTTGTTGTCCGTCACGAGCCATATTCAATCCTTACTTTCTAGAGCGAGCAGCCTATTTGTTCATACGCTGCCGCTATGAACTCCTTAGAATTCCAGGCCGCCTTCGCGCGCCGCATCCGCCAGCGCCTTGACGCGCCCATGATAAATGTAACCGCCGCGATCGAAGACCACCTGCTTCACGCCGCTCGCCAGCGCGCGTTCGGCGATCTTCTTGCCGACCGAGGATGCCGCATCGACATTCCAGGTCTTGGCGGCGCGGCCTTCCTTCTCGTTGCTCGAGGCGGAGGCCAGGGTCACGGCGGTCCTGTCGTCGATCACCTGGGCATAGATATGCTTGCCCGAACGGAAGATGGACAGACGCGGACGGCCCGTGGAGTTGGTCGCGATCCGGTAGCGGGTGCGCGATTGGCGCTTCTTGAAGAGAGGAGTGGTCATCTTACTTCTTCTTGCCTTCCTTGCGGCGGACATATTCGCCTTCATAGCGAACACCCTTGCCCTTATAGGGTTCGGGACGGCGATAGCTGCGGATCTCGGCGGCGACCTGGCCGACCAACTGCTTGTCCATGCCAGAGACGCTGATCTGGGTGGGCTTTTCCGAGGTGATGGTGATGCCCGCCGGGATCGGATAGGCCACATCGTGGCTGAAGCCGAGCTGCAGATTCAGATTCTTGCCCTGCACCGCGGCGCGATAGCCGACGCCCTGGATTTCCAGGCGCTGGGTGAAGCCGGTGGTGACACCGGTGACCAGATTGTTCACCAGACTGCGGGACAGGCCCCACATCTGGGCCGAACGCTCCTGGTTCTTGTCGGGCGTCACGGTGATGCCGTGCTCGTCCACCTTGGCGGAGACTTCGCGCACCAGCTTGACGCTGAGTTCGCCCTTGGGGCCCTTGACCTTGACAGTCTGGCCCTCGACCGAGGCGGTAACGCCCTTGGGCAGCGGGACCGGTTTCTTGCCGATACGAGACATGGGTTCGGTTCCTTAAAACACCTGGCAGAGAACTTCGCCGCCGACATTCTTTTCGCGGGCGGAGCTATCCGTCATCACGCCTTGCGGCGTGGAGAGAATGGAAACGCCCAGACCCTGGCGGTGCGGCTTCAGATCGCCGACCGAGGAATAGACGCGGCGGCCCGGAGTGGAGACGCGCTTCAGTTCACGGATGACGGGCTCGCCCTCGTGATACTTCAGCTCGATTTCCAGTTCCTTGTGGCCCTTGAATTCGACTTCGGCATAGCCGCGGATGAAGCCTTCCGCCTGCAGCACGTCGAGCAGACGAATGCGCAGGCGCGAGTTGGGCGAACGCACCTTGGAAGAACGCCGCAGCTGGCCGTTGCGGATGCGCGTCAGAAGATCGCCAATCGGATCGATGATCATGGATTCTCCTTACCAGCTCGCCTTGGTCATGCCGGGGATCTGGCCGAAATTGGAAAGCGACCGCAGCGCGATACGCGACAGTTTGAGCTTGCGGTAATAACCCTTGGGACGGCCCGAGAGTTCGCAGCGGTGATGAATGCGCACCTTCGAGGAATTGCGCGGCAGCTTGGCCAGCTTGAGGCGGGCGGCAAAACGCTCCTCGGCGGGGACCTTCATGTCCTCGGCGGTCTTTTTGAGCTCGGCGCGCTTGGCGGCATATTGCGCCACCAGCTTTTCGCGCTTCTTGTTCCGGTTGATCTGGCTCGTTTTCGCCATGGCAGCCTCAATTGCTCGTGAAGGGGAATTGGAAGCCTTCGAGCAGCGCCTTGGCTTCCTCGTCGGTCTTCGCGGAGGTGTTGAAGACGATATCCATGCCCCACACGGTTTCCGTCTTGTCGTAGTCGATTTCCAGGAACACGACATGTTCCTTCATGCCCATGGCGTAGTTGCCGCGGCCATCGAAGCTTTTGGGGTTGATGCCGCGGAAGTCGCGCACGCGCGGCAGCGCCATCGTGATCAGGCGGTCGATGAATTCATACATGATGTCGCCGCGCAGCGTGACCTTGGCGCCGATCGCCAGGCCTTCGCGGATCTTGAAGGTCGCGATCGCCTTCTTGGCCCGCGTCACCACGGCCTTCTGGCCGGCGATGGCGGTCAGGTCGTTCAGCGCCTGCTGGATCTTCTTGGAATCCGAAGCCGCCTCGCCCGCGCCGATATTCAGCACGACCTTGTTGATCTTCGGCACCTGCATCTGATTGGTGTAGCCGAACTTCTGCATCAGGGCCGGGCGCACGGTTTCGTTGTAGCGCTTCTTGAAGCGCGGAACGTAGCCCTTCTCGGTCGCGCGCTCGCCCACGCTGACTTGCGTGCCGGCATTCACTTCGCGACGCTTGGCGTCTTTCTTCGGCTTTGCAGCCTTTTCACCAGCTTCAGACATCGATGACCTCACCGGACTTCTTGGCAAAGCGAACCTTGCGTCCGTCATTCAGAGTTTTGAATCCGATCCGCGAGGCCTTGCCCGACTTGGGGTCGACATGCGCGAGATTGGACAGATGGATGGTGGATTCCTTGTTGACGATGCCGCCCTGCTGCGTCTGGGTCTGGCGCTGATGGCGCTTGACCACATTGACGCCGGCGACCAGCGCGCGGTCTTCCTTGGGGAACACCTTCAGCACTTCGCCCTTCTTGCCCTTGTCGCGACCGGTCGTGACGATGACCTTGTCGCCCTTCTTGATGTTGCTCATCACAGAACCTCCGGGGCGAGCGAAATGATCTTCATCTGGTTCTTGGCGCGCAGCTCGCGGGTGACCGGTCCGAAAATGCGGGTGCCGATCGGCTCGCCCTGGGCGTTGACCAGCACGGCGGCATTGCCGTCGAAGCGGATCAGGCTGCCATCAGGACGGCGAACGCCCTTGGCGGTACGCACCACCACGGCCTTCAGCACTTCACCCTTCTTGACGCGACCGCGCGGGATCGCTTCCTTCACCGACACCACGATGATGTCGCCGACATCGGCATAGCGCCGATGCGAACCGCCCAGCACCTTGATGCACATCACGCTCTTGGCGCCGGAATTGTCGGCGACATCGAGCTCCGTGGACATCTGAATCATGACTCTTGCTCCTAAATCGCGCCGTTACTTGCCGACGCGTTCCAGCACTTCCCAAGTCTTGAGCTTGGAAAGCGGCCGGCATTCCTGAATGCGGACGACATCGCCCGCCTTGTATTCGCCCTTCTCGTCATGGGCGTGGTACTTCTTCGAGCGGCGGACGGTCTTGCCCATGGCCGGATGAAGGAAGCGGCGCTCGACCTTGACCACCACGGTCTTGGCGTTCTTGTCGCTGACCACGACACCCTGGAGAATTCGTTTCGGCATGGTCTGTCCTTAAGCCTTGGCCGACGCGCGGCGCTGTTCGTTCAAAATCGTCTGCACGCGGGCGATGTCGCGGCGCAGCACCCGGATGCGGCCGGTATTCTCGGCCTGGCCGTTGGCGCGCTGGAAGCGCAGGTTGAACTGCTCCTTCTTCATGCCGGCCAGCTGCTCGTTCAGCTCGTCGCCGCTCTTGGTGCGGAAATCGTCGGCCTTGGACGACGATTTGGCCGAAGCGGGCTTCTTGGACTTGGAGGCTTTCGCTGCTTTCTTGGCCATGATTACACCGTGCGCGCGATGAATTTGGTGTTGATGGAGAGCTTGGCCTGACCCAGGCGCATCGCTTCCTTGGCGGTTTCCAGATCGACGCCGTCGATCTCGAACAGGATGCGGCCCGGCTTGACCTTGGCGACCCAGAATTCCGGCGCGCCCTTGCCCGAGCCCATGCGGACTTCGGCGGGCTTCTTTGACACCGGCACGTCCGGGAAGATGCGGATCCAGACACGGCCGGCGCGCTTCATGTGACGCGTGATGGCGCGGCGGGCGGCTTCGATCTCGCGAGCGTTCAGGCGCTCCGGCTCCATGGCTTTCAGGCCATAGGCGCCGAAGTTCAGCGACGTGCCAGCCTTGGCCGGACCGTGAATACGGCCCTTGTGCTGCTTGCGGAATTTTGTGCGCTTGGGTGACAGCATGGTTCTTCTCTTTACTCCGCGGCGGCGGGCGCGCGATCGCGCTCGCGGGGCG
>JAFECO010000169.1 GCA_018242085.1 Pseudomonadota bacterium | reverse complement strand
ATGGGGCGGGTGCTGGGCGGCGGCGGCTTCGATCCGGCCAAGGATATTCGCGGCATCATGGTCAATCGCTGGCCGCACGGTTACGCCTATGAATACAACCCCCTATTCGACGATTTCGACGTGCCGGCCGATCAGTTGCCGCACATGGTGGGCCGCAAGCATTTCGGGCGCATCTTCATCGCCAATTCGGATTCCGGCGCCGGGGCCTATACCAGCACGGCCATCGACCAGGGCCGGCGCGCCATCGACGAGATCTTGGGGTGAGGCGTCCGTTCTTGCTATCTCAGAGCGCGGGAATTGAGCAGGAAGCCAGCACAAATGGCCATACAGACGGCCAACAGCGGGATTTTTTGGCATCTTTTTGTGATCACAGTATCTTGACAGACCCATGACACGGCCATAGCGTTTCAAGGCCGCGCAAGCGATCGATCAGGCAGCAGGGGGAGATTTCGGTGGCTATCAAACCTTCGTTCAAGACCATGATCCTGGCATCCGCGGCGCTCCTGCCGCTCGGCCATTCCGCCTTGGCCCAGGACGCGACCAACACATCGGCCAGAAATTCCGTGATCGAGACGGTCACCGTCACGGCCACGCGGCAGGAAGAATTGCTCAGCCGGGTGCCCGCCAGCGTCAGCGCTTTCACACCGGAGAAGATGGACGTTCTGGGCGTGAAGAATTTCGGCGACATCGCACGCTTCACCCCCGGGGTGAATTTCAACACGGGGAGCAACGCGGTCTCTATTCGCGGCATCAGCTCGACATCGGGCGCGGGCACGACCGGCATCTATATCGACGATACGCCGGTTCAGATGCGTGGGCTGGGGTTCGGCACCGTCAATGCCTTGCCCACCGTGTTCGACCTTCAGCGCGTCGAAGTTCTGCGCGGCCCGCAGGGCACCTTGTTCGGCGCCGGCTCGGAAGGCGGCACCATCCGCTACATCACCCCGCAACCCAGCCTGACCGATTACACCGCCTATGCGCGCAGCGAATTCTCTTATACCCAGGATGGCGCGCCCAGCTATGAAGCCGGCGCCGCGTTCGGTGGTCCCATCATCGACAATGTGCTGGGTTTCCGTGTCAGCCTTTGGGGCCGCCGCGACGGAGGCTGGATCAGCAAGGTCGACACCAACACCGGCCGCGTGACCGATCGCGATGCCAACAGCACGGAAACCTATGTGGTGCGCGGCGCCCTGACCTGGCAGCCCACGGCCGGCCTGCTGTTGACGCCGACATTCGAGTATCAAAGCCGCAACGTTCATGACGACGACAGCTACTGGGTGGGGCTGTCCAATCCCGGCAAGGGCAAATATTTCAATGGCACGCCGGACCGGCTGGGCGATCCCGATCATTTCTGGCTGGCATCCCTCAAAGGCGAATATGATCTGGGCAGCGTCGGCTTGTTCTCGAACACGTCCTATTTCAAGCGCTATGAGCCGGTGAACGGCTATAGCGGCACGATGTATAATCTGGGCTATTTTCAGCAGATCATCGATCCGACCCAGGATGGCGGGGCGGAAGACCCCCAAGGCAATGCATGCCCGCAATGCAACACCGCGATCTATCCCTTGCTGCGCGCCAATGGGATCAATTTGCCGGGCATGCCTTATTATACCGCGCCCGCCACCACCTCGAACTGGCAGGATAATTTCACCCAGGAAATCCGGATCCAGTCCACCGATCCCACCGCCCGCCTCAGATGGGTCGCGGGTGTTTTCTATGCCTTCAACTCCCAGGAAAGCCGCGAGGAGATCAACGACCCGCAACTCGATCAGATCAGCCAATATCTGTTCGGAGAGGATATTCTCACCGCCTGGGGCGCCGGCCTTCTGCCCAATGGCGACGACTATATCAACGACACGATCGGCCATGACCGCCAGATCGCCGGCTTCATCAATGCCAATTACGAGATTATCGACGGCGTGAGAGTGATCGCCGGCGCGCGCATCGCCCGCACCCATTTCGACTTCCGCAATTATGCCGATGGGGCGCAGAATTTCGGTTTCAGCAGCGGCGAAGGCAAGCAGGACGAAACCCCGTTCACGCCAATGCTGGGCATGTCCTGGCAGGCGACGGACGACGACATGTTCTATGCCACCTATTCGCGCGGCTATCGCGTCGGCGGCGCCAATCCGCCCATTCCGGTGGGCGCCTGCCATACCGATCTGGAGAATCTGGGCATCACCAAATCGCCCGATACCTTCGCCTCCGATACGGTTTCCAACTACGAAGTCGGCGCCAAGAACAAGCTTTTGGGCGGGCGCATGTCGCTGGACAGCAGCGTCTATCATCTGGAATGGAACAATATCCAGCAGACCGTCAATCTGCCGATTTGCGGCATCCGCTATACCGCCAATCTCGGCAAGGCGGCCAGCAATGGCTTCGACACCCAGATACAGTTCCAGCTCAATGAAAGCCTGGGGTTCGAGTTGGCGCTGGGCTACAACGACGCCTATTACACCACCGCCACCCATTCCAGCGTGTCGCCCAGCTCGCGGATCGTCATCAACAAGGGCGATTCATTGGGCGCGACGCCCTGGCGGGTGGCCGGAGCGATCCAATATAATTGGACCCTGCTCGACCATGATGCGTTCTTCAGGCTCGATGACGAATATAGCAGCGGGCCGAACCGCCCGACGCAGTCGCTCGATCCGGTAAACGCGTCTTACGATCCCGCGCTGCTTCCCGTGCCCGCCACCAACTTCCTTTCGGCGCGCGCGAGCATCAATCTGGGGGCCTATAATGTGGCGCTGTTCATGGACAATGTGCTGAACGCGCACCCGCAGCTCACCTATTCGCACGAAGCCAGGGGCGAGCTGTACCAGGCCACCACTTTCCGTCCCCGCACCATGGGCGTCACGGCGACCTTCCGCTACTGACCTTACCGCATCAACAGGAGAAAAGGCATGAAGCCGGTCCTCTGCGCCGTCATTGCCATGGCCTCGCTATCGGCTCCGCTTCCCGCCCTGGCGGCGGATGTGGTCCATCCCGCTTTGATCGACAAGGCGGATGTCGGGGGTGCGATCTTCAAGCGCCCCAATACCGTCACCCATGAAAGGAACGGGATCCAGGACACCGTCACCTTGATGACGGCGGACAAGAAATATGAAACCGGCATGTACAAATCCGGTCCCAGCCATTTCGAGCGCAAGGGCGACAAGACCTATGGCGTGGACGAGTTCATGTATTTCATCGATGGCAGCGTCACCCTGACCTCGCTGGACGGCACGGCGGTCACCGTCCATGCCGGCGAGGCGGTCACCATCCCCCATGACTGGCAGGGAACCTGGGACACCAAGGGCTACACCAAATTCTATGCGATCTACGCGCCCAAGGGTAATGTCGACCAATAGCGGCCACTGTCGGGCTGCCGGGGCGTGGGTGAATTTGGCGCTCTCAAGCGCGGGGTAAGATGAGCAATCAGCTGAAAGCGAATTCGCTTTCCTTTTTTGAATCCCTGGTCATGGGAGTGGCGGGAAGCGCGCCGGGCTATACCATCGCCGTCACCACGGCGGTCCTGCTTTCGGTGGCGGGTCCCCTGTCCCCCGGCGCGCTGGTGATTTTCGCGGTGCCGATGCTGGGCATCGCGGTCGCCTACAAGGCGCTCAACAAGCGGGACGCCAGCGCGGGCGCCGCCTATCAATGGACCAGCGCCGCGTTCGGGAAATTCCTGGGTTTCTTCTCCGGCTGGGCGCTTCTCATCGCTTCACTGGTCTTCATGGTGGCCGGCAGCGTGCCGGTCGCCACGTCGACCTTGAACTTCATCGCCCCCGACCTGACCGGCAATGTCTTCGTCACGGCCGCGGTGGCCAGCGCCTGGTTCCTGCTGATCGCCCTGGTCCTGATCACCGGCATCGAGATCACCAGCAAGGTGCAGGTGGTGATGACCACCGTGGAGCTCCTGATCCTGACCATCGTGCTGGTCGCCGCCTTTATTCACACCGGTGTGTCGGGCTTGGCCAATCCCTTCAGCTGGTCCTGGTTCGGATTCGGCTATACGCCATCGGCATTCTCCGCCAGCGCCTTGATGGTGGTATTCTTCTATTGGGGCTGGGACGTCACTTCCAATCTCAGCGAGGAGACGGTCAATGGCCACGAGAATGCCGGCAATGGCGGCTTCTCCAGCATATTCATCACCATCGCCTTTTATATCGGCTTCGTGGCTGCGGCTTTGTTCCTGTTTTCCCTGCGCGATGCGCGCAACCTGACCGACAACATCATCTACAACATCGCCGTCGCGTCCGGCCTTGGCCGCTTCGGCGGCTTGTGCGCGTCGGTTGCGGTGATCCTTTCCAGCATCGCCACCCTGGAAACCACCATGCTGCAATTCTCCCGCACCCTGTTCGCCATGGGGCGGGATGGTGCCCTGCCGCGGGTGTTCGGCGAGATCGCGCCCAAGAGCCAGACCCCGGTCAAGGCCATGTATGTGTTGATCGCAATCGGGCTTCTTCTGATCTGGTCGTCCAGCCTGATGCCCACCGTCAGCGCGGTGATCGCCGCTTCGGTCAACGCCGTGGCGATCCAGGTCTGCTATTATTACGGTCTGGCCGGGCTGGTCGCCGCATGGGAATTCCGCGGCACGACAGCGCCCGGCCGCTGGATCACGCTTTGTCTCTTTCCGGCGTTCAGCGGCCTGTTGCTTCTGGGCCTGGGGATTTACGCCATCACCACATTCAACCTGGTGACCAAGATTGTCGGCCTGGGCGGCTTTGCGCTGGGCATCTTCTTCTACCGGCCGCGCTCCTACATGGCGCCGGCGGCCGCTCCGTCCGTGGCGGAATGAGCCGGCCCGTCGTCATCGGCATTCCATGCGATCATCGCGTGGTGGGACCGCATCCCTTCCATATGGTGGGGGAGAAATATATCGC
>JAFECO010000168.1 GCA_018242085.1 Pseudomonadota bacterium | reverse complement strand
GATGTCGATGCGGCGGTTCAAGCGGCCAAGGCCGCATTCCCTGCCTGGGCGAATCTGCCGCCCCTGCGCCGCGTCCGGCTGATGAACAAATATCTGGCGCTGATGAATGCCCATAAGGACGATCTGGCGCGCGCCATTACCGCCGAGCACGGCAAGGTGTTTTCCGACGCCAAGGGCGAAGTAGAACGCGGCATCGACATCATCGAATTCGCCTGCGGCATGCCCCAACTTCTGAAAGGCGACTTCACCGACCAGGTTTCCACCAATATCGACAATTGGACCTTGCGCCAGCCGCTGGGCGTGGTCGCCGGCATTACCCCGTTCAATTTTCCGGTGATGGTGCCCGCCTGGATGTACCCGATCGCGATCGCGGCGGGAAATACCTTTGTCCTGAAGCCCAGCCCCATCGACCCTTCGCCGTCCCTCATGGTGGCCGAACTGATGCGCGAGGCGGGCTTCCCCAAGGGCGTGTTCAATGTGGTCCAGGGTGACAAGGAGACCGTCGACGCCTTGCTGGCGCATCAGGATGTGCAGGCCGTGTCGTTCGTGGGATCGACTCCGATCGCCAATTATATTTACGAAACCGGTGCGCGCGCCGGAAAGCGCGTGCAGGCGCTGGGCGGCGCGAAGAACCATCTGGTGGCGATGCCCGATGCCGATCCCGAAAAAGTGGTCGATGCCTTGATGGGCGCGGGTTACGGTTCGGCCGGCGAGCGCTGCATGGCGATTTCGGTGGCGGTCCTGGTGGGATCGGCGGCGGATGCGATCATTCCCCTGCTGATGAAGCGGGCCAAGGAATTGAAGATCGGCAATGGCATGAATGATGCCACCGAAATGGGCCCGATCGTCACCAATGTGGCCCGGCAGCGGATCGTGGGCTACATCGACAAGGGCGTGGCGGAAGGCGCTTCCTTGCTGATGGATGGCCGCAAATATGTGGTGCCCGGTCACGAGGAAGGCTTCTTCCTGGGCCCCACGTTGTTCGATCACGTCAAGCCGGGAATGACGATCCACCGGGAAGAGATATTCGGGCCGGTGCTTTGCTGCATGCGCGTCGCGACCATGGAAGAGGCGATCAACCTGATCAACGCCCACGAATTCGCCAACGGCGTGAGCTGCTTTACCAATGATGGCCATGCCGCGCGCGAGTTCGGGCGCAATATCCAATGCGGCATGGTCGGCATCAATGTCCCCATTCCCGTGCCCATGGCCTGGCACGGCTTTGGCGGCTGGAAGCGCAGCCTGTTCGGCGACATGCATATCTATGGCGAAGAAGGCGTGCGCTTTTACACCCGCCAGAAATCGATCATGCAGCGCTGGCCGGACAGCATCGCAAAGGGCGCCGAGTTCCAGATGCCGGTTTCGCGTTAAAAATAAAGAGTTCCTGGGAGGGAGCGATGCAGACGGAAGAGCTCCGCAAGGGGCCTCTGGAAGGTATTACGGTTCTGGATTTCTCGCGGGTGCTGGCGGGGCCTTATTGCACCATGATCCTGGCCGATTTGGGCGCCAGGGTGATCAAGATCGAGAAGTTCGGAACCGGCGACGACACGCGCGCCTTCGGGCCATTCGTGGATGGCGAGTCCGCCTATTTCATGTGCTTCAACCGGGGCAAGGAAAGCATCGTCCTGGACATCAAATCGCCGCGCGACCGCGAACTGCTGGAGCGGCTGTTGGACGAAGCCGATGTGGTGGTGGAGAATTTCCGTCCCGGCGTGATGGACCGGTTGGGATATGGCGCCGAGCGTCTGGCGAAAACCCATCCGCATATCATCTATGCCTCCGTCTCCGGCTTCGGCCATAGCGGCCCTTTCAGCGATCTTCCCGGCTACGACATGGTGGTGCAGGCGATGGGCGGCATCATGAGCCTGACGGGCTGGCCGGATGGGCCGCCGTCCCGGGTGGGCACCAGTTTCGGCGATCTGGGCGCGGCGCTGTTCGCCACCGTGGGCATTCTGGCGTCGCTTTATAAGCGAAACCAGAATGCGCAGGGCGCGCGCGTGGATATCGGCATGCTGGATTGCCAGGCGGCGCTGATGGAAACGGCCTTGGCCCGCTATGACGCGGAAGGCAAAGTCCCCAACCGGACCGGGGACAGTCACCCCTCGCTGGCGCCGTTCGAGAGCTTCGCGGCCAAGGATGGGCGGATCGTGATTGCCGCAGGCAATGACACGCTGTTTGTGTTGATGGCCGACGCGCTGGGCGCGCCGGAGCTGGCGCTGCAAGCGCCATTCGCCACCAACGATCTGCGCTGCCAGAACCGGCCGCAGATGGTGAAGGCGATCGAGGCGGTGACCAAGACCCAGAATGTCCAGCATTGGGTGGACAGGCTGAACGAGGCGGGCGTGCCTTGTTCGCCGATCAACACCATCGACAAGCTGTTCGATCATCCCCAGCTTTTGGCGCGCGACATGTTCATCAAAGTGAAAAGCGGCGAAACCGGCCGCGCCGTCCGCACCGCCGGGAATCCGATCCGCATCAGCGGCTATAAGGGCAACAATATCGTGGATCCCATCATGGCGCCGAAGCTGAACCAGAACCGCGAGCAGATTCTGCACGAATTCATGGCCCCGCGGGACGCCTATGTTCCGTCCCATGGCGGCGAGGAATAACAGTCCATTCCAATGAAGCGGAAATAGCGATCATCCGCAGTGTCAGGAGAAAATCATGAGCGATGACAGCAAACCGGACGCCGGCGGCAAAAGCGCCAAATGGGAAACCATTCTGGTGGAACGGCGCGAGCGGGTCGGCCTGATCACTTTGAATCGCCCCAAATCCCTCAACGCCTTGAACCGGCAACTGGCGCAGGAAACACTCAAGGCATTGCAGGAATTCGATGCCGACGACCGGGTGGGCGCGATCGTGATCGCGGGAAGCCCGCGTGCCTTCGCGGCGGGCGCCGACATCGCCGAAATGGCGGAAAAATCCTTTACCCAATTTTACATGGACGACTTCCTGGCGTCCTGGGACCAGGTCCGGCTGATTGCAAAGCCCATCATCGCGGCGGTCAGCGGCTTTGCCTTAGGGGGAGGCTGCGAGCTGGCCTTGCTGTGCGACTTCATCATCGCCTCCGATGACGCTCAGTTCGGCCAGCCGGAAATCAAGCTGGGCGTATTGCCGGGCATCGGCGGATCGCAGCGCCTGACCCGCGCGGTCGGAAAGTCGCTGGCAATGGACATGATCCTCACCGGCCGTTCCATCAACGCCGCCGAAGCCAAGGCCGCCGGCATGGTGGCGCGCGTGGTCGCCCCGGCGGATTTGCTGCAGACCGCACTGGAAGCGGCTCATACCATCGCGGCCTATAATGCGCCGGCCGTGAAGATGGCGAAGCAAGCGGTCAATCAAGCTTTCGAAAGCTCGCTGGCGGAAGGACTGCGTCACGAACGCCTGCTGTTCCAGGCCGCTTTCGCAACCGAAGGGCAGAAGGAAGGCATGAACGCCTTTGTCGCCAAACGGGCGCCCGTTTTCCGGAACCGATAGTCGAGGCTTGTTGGTGGACCAGGTTCAATTGCTCGACGGCGAATATGATTACATCGTCGCCGGTGCCGGTTCGGCCGGCTGCGTGGTGGCCAATCGCCTGTCGGCCGATCCCAAAAACCGCGTTCTGCTGCTGGAGGCGGGCGGAAAGGACAATTGGATCTGGTTTCACATTCCAGTGGGATATCTTTTCGCCATCGGCAATCCCCGAAGCGACTGGATGTTCCAGACCGAACCGGAACCCGGGTTGAACGGCCGTTCCTTGAAATATCCCCGCGGCAAGGTGATCGGCGGATCGTCGGCGATCAATGCCATGATCTCCATGCGGGGGCAGCGCCAGGACTATGACAATTGGCGGCAGCTGGGGCTGACCGGATGGAGTGCGGACGAAGTCTTTGCCGCATTCAAGCGTTTGGACAATCACTTCCTCGGCGAAACCGAGCATCACAGCGCCAAAGGCGAATGGCGGGTCGAAGAGCCGCGTCTGCGCTGGGATATTCTGGACGCGGTTCGCGCTGCGGCGGTCGAGATGGGCGTTCCTCAGACGCCGGACTTCAATACCGGAAACAATGAAGGCGTGGGCTATTTCCATGTGAATCAGAGGCGCGGGCTGCGCTGGTCGGCGGCGCGCGGATTCCTCAAGCCCGCATTGCGCCGCCCCAATCTGCGCCTGGAAACCCACGCCAATATCGACAAGCTCGTCTTCAATGGCAGCCGGGCCAGCGGCATCCGTTTTGTTCGCGGCGGAAAAACCTATGAAGCGCGGGCCAAACGCGAAGTCATATTGTGCGCGGGCTCGATCGGTTCGATCGAAATCCTGCAGCGGTCAGGCGTGGGCGATCCCGCCTTCCTGCAATCGTTGGGCATTCCGGTCCAACTGGCGCGCGAAGGGGTGGGAAAGAATCTGCAAGACCATCTCCAGCAGCGGATGATCTACAAAGTCTCCGGCGTCAAAACCCTCAACGAGACCTATCACTCGCTGGTCGGCAGAGCCTTGATGGGCGCCGAATATGCCATGTTCCAGACCGGGCCCTTGACCATGGCGCCATCCCAGCTGGGCATATTCACCCGGTCGGACAGCCTGCACGACCGCGCCAATATCCAATTTCATGTCCAACCGCTGTCGCTGGATAAATTCGGCGATCCGCTGCACAAATTCCGCGCCATCACCGTCAGCGCCTGCAATCTTCGGCCCACCTCGCGCGGCATAATCCATATCCGCTCCGCCGATTTCCACGACAGGCCGGTGATCAAGCCCAATTACCTGTCCACCGAAGAGGACCGGCAGGTCGCCGCCGACGCTATCCGGGTGACGCGGCGCCTGATGGGACAAAAAGCGCTTTCGAAATATGCGCCGGAAGAATATGTGCCCGGGTCAAAAGTCTCGAACGATA
>JAFECO010000167.1 GCA_018242085.1 Pseudomonadota bacterium | reverse complement strand
TGGCCCAGGTCCATAGCGCCCAGGTCCATATCGTGGACCAGGCCTGGAACTTCGATTCGAGGCGTGACGGCGACGGCATGGCCACGGCCGAGGCGGGCGTGATGCTGGGCATTCTCACCGCCGATTGCACGCCGGTCCTGTTTGCCGATGTCGAGGCCGGGGTGATCGGCGCTGCGCATGCCGGCTGGAAAGGGGCCTTGGCGGGCGTGCTGGAAAACACGATTGCCGCCATGGCGACTTTGGGCGCCAAGCCATCCCGCATCAGGGCCGCCATCGGGCCCACCATTTCCCAGGCCAATTATGAAGTGGGCGCCGACATGATGGCGCGCTTTGACGCAGCGGACAGCGGCTTCTTCATTCCCTCCGACCGGCCGGACCATCGCCGCTTCGACCTGCCCGGTTATGCCCGGATGCGGCTGGAACGTGCTGGCGTGGGACAGATCGCCGATCTGGGCCTTTGCACCTATCCCCCGAGCAACGGCTTTTACAGCTATCGCCGCACCACCCATCTGGGCGAGGCCGATTATGGCCGCGAAATTTCAGCCATTGTGAGGGTGGAGCATCGACCAGGAAAAGTGGGAGCCGCGTAGCGGCGAGCGGTTTTCCGTCGGTCGTGCGACCAATATATAACAGGTTGCGGGGCTCCCGCCGGACCGCTAAAAGCGCGTCATCAAAACTTCATTTCGGCACGATTTTCTGGGGGCTTGAGGCGCGATGACGGATCTGAATGGTTCGCGGGGCATGCGCCTGATCGCAGGCAATTCCAATCACGCCCTGGCCGCGGCGATCGGCCAATATCTCAAGCTGGAGCCGGTCAAGGCCCAGGTCCGCCGCTTTGCCGACATGGAAGTGTTCGTCGAGGTCCAGGAAAATGTCCGCGGCGAGGACATGTTCGTGATCCAGTCGACCAGCTTTCCCGCCAACGACAATCTGATGGAATTGCTGATCATGATCGATGCGCTGCGCCGCGCGTCGGCCCGGCGCATCACCGCCGTGATCCCCTATTTCGGCTATGCCCGCCAGGACCGCAAAGTCGGTCCGCGCACGCCGATTTCCGCCAAGCTGGTGGCCAACCTGATCACCGAAGCAGGCGCCAACCGCGTCCTGACGGTCGATTTGCACGCTGGGCAGATCCAGGGCTTTTTCGACATTCCCACCGACAATCTCTTCGCCATGCCAGTGATGGTGAAGGACATCATGGACCATCTGGGCGGCAATCTGCCGATGGTAGTCTCGCCAGACGTGGGCGGCGTGGTTCGCGCCCGCGCCTTGGCCCGGCGGCTGGGCACGGATTTGGCCATTGTCGATAAGCGCCGCGAGCGGGCGGGTGAATCCGAAGTGATGAACATCATCGGCGATGTCGAAGGCCGGGCCTGCGTCCTGATCGACGACATCGTCGATTCGGGCGGCACCATCTGCAACGCGGCCGATGCCTTGCTGAAGAATGGCGCCACCGAAGTCTATGCCTATGCCACCCACGGGGTTTTGTCGGGCGGCGCGGTGCAGCGGATCAAGAATTCCAAGCTCAAATCGATGGTGGTGACCGATTCCATCGAAGCCACCGCCGACATGAAATCCTGCCCCAATATCCGCAGCATCTCCATCGCGCCCCTGATCGGCGAAGCCATGCGCCGCATCAACAACGAAGCTTCGGTCTCCAGCCTGTTCGACTAGGTTTTCTTACCCCCATCTGCCTTCCTCGAGGCAAGCCCTCGGAAGGCATCTTCCCCCGTCAGCCGCTTGGCGGCACGGGGGAAGAAATTCACGACCAAGCCGCACTGAAAATAGGCGCAAAGCTGCCTCGCGTCTGACCACCCTTGCGTTGGGAACATATGCTGCTAGCGTCCCCCACTTTCCGGGAGACCCGCATGCTGAAGCTGTTCTATGCGCCCAATGCCTGCTCCTTGGCGCCGCACATCGCGCTGAACGAAGCGGGCGCGGACTATGAAGCCATCCTGGTGGACACCAAGACGGGCGAGCAACGCGCCCCCGCCTATCTCGCCATCAATCCCAAGGCGCGGGTGCCGGCACTGGCCACCGACCGGGGCATCCTCACCGAAGTGCCAGTGCTGCTGGCCTATATCGCGCGCATGTTCCCCAAGGCGGAGCTGGCGCCCATGGCGTGGAAGACGCCGGAAGACCAATTCGATTTCTTCGAGATGCAGTCCTTCAATACCTATCTCGCCTCGACCATTCACATCACCTATGCCCATCTCTTCCGGCCGGAGCGTTATGCCGACACGGACGCAGCCAAGGCGGACATGAAAGCGAAAGTCGCCGGGAATCTGGCGACCCAGCTGCAGCTGGTCGAAGACCGGTTCGCGGATGGGCGTGAGTGGGTGCATGGGGCGCATTACACCGTCTCGGACCCCTATCTTTATGTCTTCACCCGCTGGCTGGACCGGGAGGGGGCGGGCGGCATTACCCGATTCCCCAAGCTGGCCGCGCACCGTGCCCGGATGCAGCAGCGCCCCGCCGTCCAGAAGACCCTGGAGCAGGAAGGCCTGGCGCCGGTCTAAAGGGGCGATTTGCCCCGGTTGCGCAGGCTGTCCGCATCCGCTAAAAGCCTCGCCTTTCCGGGGCCCATCGGGGCTTTTCCGGGCGGTGAAGGATCAGGAAAATGGCGCAAGTTCAAGAACTTAAGGCGGAAGCACGCGAAGGCCGCGGCAAGGGCCCGTCTTACCAGGCGCGCATCAAGGGCCTGATCCCCGGTATCGTCTATGGCGGCAAGGGCGAGCCCGAGACCGTCAATGTCGATGCCCGCACCCTGGAACGCCATATCGAAAAGGGCGCTTTCCTCACCACGCTTCTGATGCTGGACGTCGCCGGCAAGAAGACCCGCGTGATCCCCCGCCAGCTGCAGCTGGATCCGGTCAGCGACCGTCCCGTGCATGTCGATTTCATGCGCCTGGCCGAAGGCGCCACCGTGCGCCTGGAAGTCCCCGTCCACTTCAAGGGCCAGGGCGAATCGCCGGGCCTGAAGAAGGGCGGCGTGCTGAACATCGTGCGCCACAAGATGGAATTGCTCTGCCCCGCCGACAGCATTCCCAACGAAGTGCTGGTCGACATCTCCAAGCTCGACATCAATGAGTCGATCCACATCTCGGCGCTCAGCCTGCCGGAAGGCGTGAAGCCCACCATCCGTGGCCGCGACTTCACCGTCTGCTCGATCGTGGCGCCCACCAGCGTGGTCGAAGAGCAGCGCGCCGCTGCTGCCGCCGCTGCCGCTCCGGCCGCCGAAGCCGCGCCGGCCGAAGCTGCACCGGCCGCCGCCGCTGCCGCTCCGGCCGCCGGTGCCAAGGCCGCTCCCGCGGCCGCGCCCGCCAAGAAGTAAGACCAGGCGGGCATCACCCGCGAGGAGCGCGTCATGTCGTCGGACATGCCCTTGCTTATCGCGGGTCTGGGCAATCCCGGCACGCAATATGCGCGCAACCGGCACAATGCCGGCTTCATCGTCGCGGACGAACTTCACGCCCATTATCGCTTCGGTCCCTGGCGCGCCAAATTCGAAGGCTTGCTGTCGGAAGGCGAACTGGCGGGGCGCAAGACGTACCTGCTGAAGCCCCAGACCTACATGAACCATAGCGGCGTCAGCGTGGGCGCGGCGATGCGCTTCTTCAAGCTGCCCTTGAAGGCGCTGGTGGTGATGCATGACGAGATCGATCTGGCCGCCGCCAAGATCAAAGTGAAGAGGGGCGGCGGCGATGCCGGGCAGAACGGCCTGCGCTCCATTACCGCCACATTGGGCCCGGATTACCGCCGGGTTCGCATCGGGGTTGGCCATCCGGGCGAGAAATCGCTGGTCAGCGCCCATGTGCTGCAGAATTTTTCCAAGGAAGACATCGACTGGCTGCGGCCCCTGGTGGGCGCGATGGTCGAGGCCGCGCCGCTCCTGGCGAAGGACGACGATACCGGCTTCATGTCGAAAGTGGCGGTGCTGACCGCGCCGCCCAAGCCGGAAAAGACACCGAACAAAAAAACTGAACAGAAGAAAGAAGCAGAGTAATGGGATTCAAATGCGGCATCGTCGGACTGCCCAATGTCGGCAAGTCCACGCTTTTCAATGCGCTCACCCAGACGGCGGCGGCGCAGGCGGCCAATTATCCCTTCTGCACCATCGAGCCCAATGTGGGCGATGTGGCGGTGCCCGATCCCCGCATGGAAACCTTGGCCAAGATCGCCGGGTCGGCGGAGATCATTCCCACCCGCATCACTTTCGTGGACATCGCGGGCCTGGTGCGCGGCGCCTCCAAGGGCGAAGGCTTGGGCAACCAGTTCCTCGCCACCATCCGCGAAGTCGATGCCGTGGCCCATGTGCTGCGCTGTTTTCAGGATGACGACATCACCCATGTCGAAGGCCGGATCGATCCCATCGGCGACGCCGACGTGGTGGAAACCGAATTGATGCTGGCCGATCTGGAAAGCCTGGAAAAGCGTATCAAGCCGCTGGAGAAGAAAGCCAATTCCGGCGAGAAGGAAGCCAAGGAACAATTGGCCCTGATGATGAAGGCTGTGACTTTGCTGCGCGACGGCAAGCCCGCGCGCCAGGCCGAGCTTACGCCGGAAGAACGCGCCCCTTACAGCCAGCTGGGCCTGATGACGGCCAAGCCGGTACTCTATGTCTGCAATGTCGAGGAAAGCGCGGCGGCAGAGGGCAATGAATATTCCCGCAAGGTGGAAGCCAAGGCCAAGGCAGAAGGCGCCCGTGCGGTGGTGATCTCCGCCAAGGTGGAAGAAGAAATCGCGCAGCTTCCCAATGAAGAGCGCAAGGATTTCCTGGATTCCATCGGCCTGGAGGAACCGGGTCTCAACCGCATGATCCGGGTGGGCTATGACCTTTTGGGCCTGCTCACTTTCTTCACGGTGGGCCCCAAGGAAACCCATGCCTGGACCGTGACCAAAGGT
>JAFECO010000166.1 GCA_018242085.1 Pseudomonadota bacterium | reverse complement strand
CAAGGGCGATCCCAACGGCTCCGGCCTTCCCACCTGGTCCAAGAGCGGGCCGGCGGATGCCTATATGGACTTCACCTCGGATGGCGCGGCCCCCAAGGCCGGCCTTCGCACCGCCGCCTGCAATATTTACGCGCAGAAAGTGGAGCGAGGCATGGCGGCGCTGACGGCGAAGCGCACGGTGCCCTGACCGTCAGGCAGCCGCGCTCAGCCGGGCGCGCGCAGAACGAAGTTCATCACGTCAAGCTTCGCGCCGGTCTTCGGCGCGGGCTTGGCCCAGCTCAACGTTCCTTTCAGCCCGCCTGGTTCGACCGGCGCCGATAAAGTGACTTCGAAAACCTTCTCGTCCGTGGGCGCGATCCTGGCGAGCTTCCATTCCGCGACATCGGCCTTGGCAGCCGGATCGGAGCGAACGCCTTTATAGCCTTCGCCCGATGCGCGAACGACGCGCACGCCGGCGGGCAGGACAATGTTGACCGTCACATCGTCGGCGGATGGCCCCTTTTGCTTGAAGCCGGAATTTTCCACCTTCAGCGTATAGGTCGCGGCGCTTCCCGAAGTCAGGCGCGCTTCCATGAAGGGACGAAAGCCCAGATCATTCTTGGTCCAGTCGTAGATTTCCCTGAGCTGCTGTTCGGAGATGCGCAAGGGATCGTAATTGCCCATATGCAGCCGCTGGCCGGGCGTATTGCCTTCCGCGATCCCCAGCTTGGGCATCGCCACCGTGTGGTCATAGACCAGATCCTTGAACTGGGCGAAGCCCAGCGCCGTGCCGCCGAAAATTCCCCGCGCCACATCGAAGGTCGCGCCATGGCATTGGGCGCAACCCAAGGAAATCGCCACCCGCTGCCCCGGCCGCCCGCCGTCCGGGACGGGAAAGCGCCATGGTCCCGGCTCGGCCACTTTCGGCAGGCTGGCGAAATAGGCGGCGAAATTGGCCAGATCGGCGTCGCTCACCTGATCCTGGGTGAAGGCCGGCATGATGCCCCAGGGCTTTCGCACCGCCTGGCGGAATTCGGCGGCCGAGAGGCTGCGTCCCGACAGCGGAGGGCCGAACGCACCCTCACCCAGCCGTCCGTGGCAGCTGCGACACTGGGTTTGGGAGCCTTCCCAGAGCGATTTGCCCGCAGCCGCATCTGGGCCCGCACCTTGCGCCAAGGCGCCGGACGACAGACATCCGGCAACGAGAATCCCGATCGCGAATTTCTTCATGGCGCCCCCCGACTCCGCAATGGCTCGACGTTAGCGTCAATAAAGCGGGTTTGCCAGACGAGCCGCGTCAGATCGACAATGCTTCGGTAAGGTCGCCGGGCGCGAAACCTTCATGGCGCATCATCTCCCGTTCGCGCATTGCAAGGCCGGGCAGCTTTTCCAATCCGAACCGTCGGGTGATGAAACGCAGGATCGAGCCGGTATCATAAACCGTATGCTCGACATGCCCCGCCTTCACATGCGGCGAAATCAGGATGGCGGGAATGCGCGTGCCCGGTCCCCAGCGGTCGGCGCGGGGCGGCGCGACATGATCCCACCAGCCGCCATTCTCGTCGAAAGTGACCACGACCAGCATATGGTCCCATTGCGGGCTCTTTTGCAGCGCCTCGGTTACAGCCGCGATATGCCGATCACCATCTTCCACATCCGAATAGCCCGCATGCATGTTGAGGTCGCCTTCGGGCTTGTAGAAACTGACCGCGGGCAACCGCCCCGCCAGCGCGTCGGCCATGAAGCGATTGGTGCCGGGCTCGCTGCCCAGCCCGCCATCGCGCAAATGCCCGCGCCGTTCGGTGCCCGGCGCGAAGCTGGCGAAATAGTTGAGCGGCTGGTGATGGATCTGGAAGTTGGGCTTGGGCGGAAAGCTGCCCATCTGCCCCGCCTGTCCGTCCAGCGCCGCCTGCCATGCGCCCGCATACCAGGCCCAGTCCACTTTCTTGTCCGACAGCACATCGCCGATGGTCTTGTGGCTCTGCGGCGGCAGAAGCAGCGGACTGGAATTGTCGCGCGCAGTGGGCGGGTAAGGCGGAAACATGGTGTTCACCGCCCAGAAATCCGGCGTGAGATTGCTGGGTCCGAATTTCGGCGGACCGGCGAGCGCGCTGTCCGGCGTACCGGTGCGGCGCTTCAGGCGCGTTCCCTTAGGATCGCTGCCTTCCAGTTCGGCGATATATTGCGCCGCCGGCGTCTTGTCGGCGCCGGGATAGAAAGGCGGCTGGGCGGCGATCAGATATTGGTGGTTGAGGAAAGAGCCGCCGAACGCGCCCATGAAGAAATTATCGCAAAGCGTATAACGGCGCGCGAGCTCGGCGATCCTGAGGCCCGAGGCGGTGTCGGCATAATGGCCCATCACCAGCGCGCCGCTGTCGCCCCAGGCGACGAAGCTGTCATTGCGCCCGCCATTGATCTGCATCTGGTTGTGATAAAACAGATGCGCCAGATCGCGCGTCACCAACCCATGGGGCAGAGGATCGCCGCCCGGCATCAGAAGCGGAAAATGGCTGTTGGGCAGCGCGGTGATCGCATCTTCGCCGATTTGATAACGCGCCGCGCCCAGGGTCTGCTCGTTCGGCACCAGCCCGCCCCAGATCGGCGGCAGGCCCGCCAAGACCGAACCGTCGCGGTCGCGTTGCTGAAACCGTTCCGGCGGCACGGCCGACAAAGGATGCTGAAGACCGGGAAAGTTGGAGAACAGATTGTTGAAGCTGCGATTTTCCGCGAAGATCACCACCACATTGCGGACCTGATCGCGCAGCTTGGCGTCGAAACCGCCATTGCCGCGCGGTCGCGCGGCGGCGTCGAGGCCGCCGGCCGCCGTGATGCCGAGGCCGGCCAGCCCGCCCAGCATCTGCCGGCGATCCGGCCTGCGGGCGGATAATGCAGGGCGCTTCCGCCTCAGGGCGCGTTTGGACATCGCCGGCCTCTCATTCAAGTTTGCGACAGTCTGATGACGACCGATCTTATGGCGCAGCCCGGTCAGGTCAATATTGGGATGGCGGTCAGCGCTGAAGCTTGGACGACAGAAGAATGGAGGACACGGTCTTCTCGACCCCTTCAAGCGAGCCGATGGCGTCGATCAAGCTGTCCAGCTTGCCCACATCGTCCGCCTCCACCATCGCGATCAGGTCGTGCTCGCCGCTCACCGTATAAAGCGCGGTGAGCGCGGGCATCGCGGCCAGCTGCCGTTCGGTGGCGCGGGACAATTTGGGCAGGACCTTGATCATCACATGGGCGCGGATCCGGCGGCGGTCGTGATCGGGGCTGAGCTTGACGGTGAAGCTTTGGATCGGCCCCTGCTTTTGCAGACGGTTCAGCCGTGTGTAAACGGCGGCGCGTGACAGTTTCAGGGCCTTGGCCAGTCCGGTGACCGGCATGCGCGCGTCTTCCCGCAGCAGCGCCAGAAGCCGCTCATCGGTCGCGTCCAATGTCGAATTGTCACTTTTTCTAGTCATTTTGTCCTATTTGACCATCAAATATGACGGTTTTCAACTTCAAACTGGATAGTCTCCGGGCGCAAAATAGCGTCGAAATTCTGGGAAAATGGCCATGCGCGACATTCTTCTGATCGGAGCGGGCAAGATCGGCGAAACCATTGCCGAGCTTCTGTGCGGCTCGGGCGATTACCGGGTGACCGTGGCCGACCGTTCGGACCTGCAGCTGCAGCGCCTCCCCAAGCGCGCCCATATGAAGACCCTGGTTCTGGACGTGTCGGATGAAGCCGCCCTGGCCGCCGCCATGAAAGGCCGCTTCGCGGTCCTCAGCGCCGCGCCCTATTCCGTCACCGGCAAGATCGCCATCGCGGCGCATAAAGCCGGGGTGCATTATCTGGATCTCACCGAAGACGTGGCCAATACGCGCCTGGTCAAGAAGCTGGCCGAAACCGCGAAGTCGACTTTCATTCCCCAGTGCGGATTGGCGCCGGGCTTTATCTCCATCGTGGCAAACGATCTGGCCCGCCGCTTCGAGACGCTGGACAGCGTGCGCCTGCGCGTGGGCGCACTGCCGCTCTATCCTTCCAATGCGCTGGGCTACAATCTCACCTGGTCCACCGACGGCGTGATCAACGAATATGACGAGCCTTGCGAGGCCATCGTCGACGGCACCTTGCGCGAAGCCTCGCCGCTGGAGGAACTGGAGGAATTCTCTCTCGACGGCGTGCGCTATGAAGCCTTCAACACCTCCGGCGGCCTGGGCACCTTGTGCGAAACGCTTGCCGGCAAGGTGCGGCAGTTGAACTACAAGACCGTGCGCTATCCCGGTCACCGCGACATCATGAAGGCGCTGATCCAGGATCTGCGCCTGGGCGAGCGCCGCGAGGTGCTGAAAGACATTCTGGAGCAGGCACTCCCCGCCACCCACCAGGACGTGGTGCTGATCTTCGTCACCGTCTCCGGCCACCGCGACGGGCAATATCTGCAGGAGACCTATACCAACAAGGTATACGGCACCGAAGTGAATGGCGTGACCCATAGCGGCATCCAGATCACCACCGCGGCGGGCATCTGCACCATGCTGGACCTGCTCGCCACGGGCGCGCTGCCGCAAAAGGGTTTTGTGCGGCAGGAAGAAGTGAGCCTTGCCACTTTCCTTTCCAACCGCTTCGGCTGCGCCTATGGTGGCCCCAAGCCCCGGCCCGCCAGCCGGGCCGCTTGAGGTTCCATTTTCACCGCCGGTATCGTGTCACCCATCATGCCTGAACAAAATCATCTCGGCCTTTTGCTGACCGGGGCCGCGTTGGCCTTGCGCGACCGCGTGGCCCTTCCCGCACAGATCTTGCACGAGAAGGGCGGCGAGGTTTCGCGTGCCACCCTGGCCGCGGCGCTCAATCTGCATTTGCTGGCCGGGCTTCTGGAACGGGTGCCCAGCGGACGCGCCTATATGGACGATCTGGAAGAAGCCGGACGCAAGCTGGTCTTCGACCATGGCGCCATGCGCACGGTGGCGATGGAG
>JAFECO010000165.1 GCA_018242085.1 Pseudomonadota bacterium | reverse complement strand
ATGATGATCCCGTCGCCGGGCGTTTCGATTTCCCGCTCGAACACCTTGAACAGATGCCCCACCCCCAGCGCCGCGATCTTGGTTTCCAACAGCCGCTTGGAGGACTGCATCAGGCTCTTCTGCACCTCGCGGATGCAGACCGCCAGCATGCCTTTTTCCTCCAGGCAATCTTCCACCAGCTTCTCGGCGAAGAAATGCGACTTGCCCGATCCGCGCCCGCCATACGCGCCTTTATAGCGCGACGGCAGCAACAGGGGCTTGAACGCGCGCGGTGTTTCAATTTTTAGGATCGACAATGATGCGCTCGATGCGCCGGATCACGGCTTGCTCTTGTTCGGTGGGCGGCATCCGGCTTTCCTTGCCATAGCCGCGGTCCAGTATTTCCTTGCATGCGGCGATGCGGGCATTGTCGCTCTCGGCCTTGGACGCGATGGCCCATAAAATCGCCATCGCCCGCTTGCCATAGGATTGCGCGGCCTTGCGGATTTCCGCCGCCGCCTTGGCGTCGCCCCGCGACTTTCTGCGGGCCACGGCCTTCCGCTTGCGGACTGTCACGCGCCGCCCGCCTTTCTACTTATTTATAGCGATAGTGATGCGGCTTCAGCTTGTGCGGCGCTTCCAGCGATTCGATATTCTTTTCCACCGCCTTCTTGGCGGGCTTGGCCGCCACCGGCTTGACGGGCTTCAAGGATTTGATCGCGATCTTCTTCATGGTTGCTCCTGTTGAGTATCGATGGGCCCCAGCATCGGTGCCCGGTTGACAATGTTGGTGAAACTCCGCGCCTCGCCCGCACTGAAGACATGCCCGCGCCAGGCAAGCCGGATCAGCTCGTTTTCTTCGCTTTGAATCGCATCAAAGCGTCGATCCACGCCGGCGGGATACCGGCGCATGGAAATGCGCAAGGCAAACATCTTTCATGGAAGTTGGAGAATTTGCTCGCCACGCACAAAGCGGGAGAGTGGCAAAACCAATGCCGCAATCCGCGCCGGCATCAAAGTCGTTTTAGCGCTGGCGCCTAAGCGCCTATCAATGCGGGCAATGAATCGAAGGACCCGAACCCAAGGCAGACGCCTCGATCACCACAGGGGTATGATCACCTGGAAAGACTTGCGTGAAAAGCTTTCCGCGCACCACCACATGCGTGTTGCCGAATTTGAAATAGCTGTCTTGCCCGCCAGCCCAACGAATCTGAATCTCGCGAGCAATGGTCAGCTTAGGCGGCGCCCCGATATCAGGCCCCGTCATGACACGGACAGCGTCATCGAGGACCACAAACCAGGCATGATATTGCGCGTCTGTCCTGGGGTTCTCGCCATAATTCGGCGGCCCCCATACCATGCGGCGGACAAGCTTGCCGGAAATCATCGCATCCGGATCGGTCCCCTCCGAAATCGAGAATTTGCAGGTCTTTGCATCACTGGATCGCTCCGGCGCACCAAGGACCGGGCCGCCGGAAAGAGCCAGCGCCGCGGTCACCACCCAGACGAAACTTGCCCGCATTGACATGCGATGCCCTCAATCCCCAAAGAGATTATAGTAGGCCGTGGTTGAATTTCCAGCCTTGATACCTTCATGCGCGCGGATTGCATTGGTGTAGGTTGCCCGCTGCGCATCGGTAAAGGTGTTGAGAATCGTCGAACGATCAAGCCCGGTTCGATGTGTTACATCGGCAATATAGGCCTCGGTGTCATTATGATCGCTGGGCGGAGCATACCGATACAAGGCGTCCGAGATAGACAGATTTTTGTACCTCGGTCCAAAAAGCACCTGGTTCTGCGTTGCGGCGCCAACGTCCGGATTCTCGAAGATTGCAAATGGCCCATTCTTGGAATCGTTTTGCCCTATCGCATTTTCAGCGAAGCGGAGATTTCCGGGATTGTTGTTACGCCATGTCAACGTCCCGCCTTGCCGGATCTCCAGCGAATGGTCCGGGCGTTGGATATAAACAGTCCTGCCATTGTCGTCGGACCAGGCATATGGTGGCCTCACCGGGTGTGGATCGTCGAAACGAGCCTGGCCGAGATTCACGCCTCCGCTATCTGGCAAAATTCCACCTTGGCTCGATGCTGCGGCATCGGAAGGCAGCGAGCCCAGTATCCCGCTGCCCGGATTCAAATCCCCGCCAGCCTGGTGGTGACCAAAAGCCCGGTCCCGCACCCAGTCCCACGCATTACCGAACGAAATATCCATGTCGCTGCTTTCCGGAAAAGGCCAAGCCGCCCTTCAAGGCCCGCCTGGGTCAGGGTCTGCATCGGCCACAATGGGAGAGAGTGGAAAAACCAATGCCACATTCCGTCCCAGCAGCGAAATTGTTTTAGCGTTTCGGCCGCACCGCGATCCCAAAGTCGCGCTCGAACCGCGACCGGTTCCCCGCCAGCAAGATCGCCGCCTTGGGCAATCCGCTCGCGTCCGCCGCCGCGAAACCGGGAAACGCATCCAGCAGATGCGCTTCCGGCAGCCACACCCACAGCGTCGATTCCAGCGGCCCGTGCGGATCCTCGATCAGCATCATCTGCGGCGGCCCGCCATAGGCCATGAACACCTGCACGAAATCGTCCAGCACACCGGTCGCCGCCCATGTTTCCGGAAAATGCTTTTTGTACCAGGCCAACCGCCGCCGCTCCCGAACCCCGCGCCTCTCCTCTCGCAGACCGTTAACCACCGCGCAAGGAAACGCCTTGCCAACTCGCCCATCCGCCGCTACTTTGCAATACAAAGTTCCCGGACCCAACCGCATGCGCGACATCAACAAGGCGCTTTCCGACATCGGGGAAATCCGCACCCAGATCGCCGCGGGCACATCCTTCCGCGGCTATGGCCCCGCCACCATCGTGGCCACCGGCGTGGTCGGCATCGCCACCGCCATCGCACAAAGCATTTTCCGCATCGGCCCCGACACCGCTCCGGCTCTTTTCGTCTGGAGCTGGGTGGGCGCGGGCATTCTCTCCGCCGCCATGGTGCGGATCGAGATGCAAGGCCGCTCGCGCCGCCACCATTCCGGCCTGGCCGATGCCATGATCGCCCAGGCGATCGAGCAATTTCTCCCCGCCGCCGCCGCCTGCCTTTTCATTCCCATCTTCCTGTTGCGCTTCGAACCGCGCGTGCTGTGGATGATGCCCGGCATCTGGCAATTGTTCGTCAGCCTGGGCATCTTCGCTTCGGTGCGCACGCTTCCCCGCAACATCATCATGGTGGCGGGCTTCTATTTCGTGTCCGCCTTCGCCAGC
Source organism: Pseudomonadota bacterium (assembly GCA_018242085.1). GTDB lineage: Bacteria > Pseudomonadota > Alphaproteobacteria > Micropepsales > Micropepsaceae > Rhizomicrobium. Next base: position 1,726 of record JAFECO010000165.1, on the reverse strand, counting down.
CTGCTCTTGGCCGATGACAGCCATGCGCGCGCACCCTGGCTGATGGGCGTCCCTTTCCTCGCGGGCCAGATGCTGATGGCTGCGATCCTCTATTTTTCCGCCGGAGAATCCGATGACGAAGACTGACGGCGCGCCCTTCGCGTTCGAAGGCCTCGACCGCGTGATGCATGAAAAGGCCCGTCTGGGTCTTCTTTCCTCATTGGTCGCCCATCCCAAGGGCCTGGCCTTTTCCGACCTGAAACAGCTTTGCCGCCTCACCGACGGCAATCTCAGCCGCCATCTTCAGGTGCTGCAGGAAGCCGGCTTGGTGGAGATCACCAAAAGCTTCGAAGGCACCCGCCCCCAGACCCATTGCGCCCTCACCCGCAGCGGCCGACGGCGCTTCCTCGATTACCTCGCTTTGCTGGAACAGCTGGTGCGCGACGCCGCGCAGACCGCGGGCGAAGACTTCAGCCATGCGCGCCTGCGCATCCTTCCCGGTTGATCCCTTTTTTTGACAGGAGACTCTGCAATGCAAAGTTCTTTTGACAACAAACAGACCCATGTCGCCATCATCATGGATGGCAATGGCCGCTGGGCATGCGCGCAGGGATTGCCCCGCGCCGCCGGCCACCGCGCCGGGATCGACGCGCTTCGCCAGATCGTGCGCGCCGCGCCCGACCAGGGCATCCAAACGCTTTCCGTCTATGCCTTCTCCGCCGACAATTGGCAGCGCCCGCCTCAGGAAGTCGCCGCCTTGATGCGCCTCTTCAGCGAATATCTGGATTCGGAGACCGAGGATCTGGTGCGCGACGGCGTGCGCCTTTCCGTCATCGGGCGGCGCGACCGCCTCGCCTCCGCCCTGGTCGCCGAGATCGAGCGCAGCGAAGCTGCCACCCAGTTCGGCGACGCCCTCAACTTGCGCGTCGCCATCGACTATTCCGCCCGCCAGGCCATCCTTGCCGCCGCCCGCGCCCTCGGCCCGGACGCCACCGAAGCCGGCCTCACCCGCGAACTGGCAGGCGATGCCGGCCCAGTCGATCTTCTGATCCGCACCAGCGGCGAACAGCGCCTGTCGGACTTCATGCTTTGGGAATGCGCCTATGCCGAGCTCTATTTCACGCCAAAGCACTGGCCCGACTTCGCGCCCGCCGATCTCGCCGAGGCCCTCACCGCCTACCGCGCCCGCTCCCGCACCTTCGGCGCCCTCCCGGCCGAAGCTGCCTGAGAAGGGTTAACCTCACATCCGCCTGCCCGCGCCAATGTCATGCGACTGTGCTAAAGGATGGCGCATGCGCCGAGCCCTTCCCGTTCTTTTCCTGCTTTTCTTCGCGGCCGCCTGCACCACGGGCCCGCGCCTGTCGGAGGATTGCGCCGCCAATGCCCTTTGCGCCGCCCGCGCCGCCGAACCGGCCCTGATCCTGGCCGCCAAGGACCTGGCCGAACGCAGGGGCGATGATCTGCTCCTCAAGCCCCGCAACGGCCCGCTCGTCACCTTCACCGATCACAAAGCCGCCTGCGACCGGGATGATGCCGAACATTGCGACGGCTTCGCCTTCATGGGCGCCTTCGCCAAGCCCCGCGCCCTGGTGGTGCAGCAATTCTTCTATGAAGGCAGCAACTTCATTTTCGTGGACGAGGCCAGCGGAAAGCGCATCCGCCTCGCCGCCATGCCGGTCTTCTCGCCGGACGGCCAGCGTTTCCTGGTCGCGCCTTACGATCTGGAAAACGACATCGGCCCCAACAA